>CAZMDI010000186.1:0-3568 GCA_964564995.1 uncultured Dehalococcoidales bacterium | reverse complement strand
ATGAGACGCTGGAGGGTAAAGACGTTGACCCCGCTATCCACCATATTGTCAGCGAATGTGTGCCGGAAAGTATGGGGGGAGCATCGTACGCCCTGTATGTTTGCCTTTCTCTTGAGGCGTTTGATGATTTCCTGTATTCCGCGAGCCTGTAAGGGCTTCTTTTCCTCGGTCAACCACAAGACATCTTCGGTGCTTTTGCGAAATAACAGGTAGCGCAGGATGGCGCGGCGGCTCTGCTGGCCTATGCCGACTAATCTTTCCTTCGCACCTTTGCCAAAGACCTTTATGGTGCCGGCTTCCATATTTATACTTGAGATATTCATGCTGACCATCTCGGCAAGCCTGACACCGCTGTCAATAAACACTAAGACGATGGCCGTGTTTCTGGCTGCACAATAGTCGGTTCCCGAAGTGCACAGTTCTAAAAGCTCTTTGAGGTGCGCCGGGGTGAATGGTTGGATAATTCTCTTTGGTACTTTGGGTGGGCGTTCCCCGGACATCGGGTTCTCATGGATAACACCCTCATGCTTTAGCCAGTTAAGCCATACCTTGACGTTGCTGAAAGAATCTTTTACCGAAATGGGGGAGACGGATTCTCTTTTCTTTTGAAGGTAAAGCCGGACATGATTAAGGGTTATGTCTTTGGGCGCATCTATACCGGTGCTTTGGCAAAAAAGGATAAAGGGTTTGATCTTTTGCTGATAGTCAACTATAGACCTGGGCGAAAGCCCATCCACCTGCTTGGCGAGGATGAAGGTCTGAAGACAGCCGTTTAGTGTATCACTGTTTAGAGCATTTAGGCGCTCAAGGCCAGACACGGCCCATGCCTGCGAGTTTTGATGATTCATGTGCGCTAGAGAGCCGCACTACCACTGCCGAACAGCCGTTTTGTGTGTAAAATCGGGGTGAGAGGATTTGAACCTCCGACCACCTGAACCCCATTCAGGTGCGCTACCAGGCTGCGCTACACCCCGATGACAACCATGATATATTAGCATAACGGGGAGCGCAGGTAAATATCACGGTTTCTTCAGAAAAAATGAGACGTAAAACAAATAAGAAGGCCTGGGCCCCATTCAGCAAGATTGTGAAATTCCATCGGTAAATGTAGACGCCCAAAGCTAATCTGTGTTAAATTAGTATCAGGATATATGTTATGGCAGTAAAACCTATACGTCATATTACCGACCCGGTATTGAGACGAAAGACTAAGCGCGTTCTCAAGATAGATAAAACTATCCACCAGTTGGTGGATGACATGTTAGATACCCTCGAAAAATACGACGGCGCCGGATTGGCAGCGCCCCAGATCGGGGTATCACTCAAAGTTGCTGTTTTGTGGCTTCCTGACGAGCAACCGTTTGCAATGATCAATCCCGAAGTGGTCAAACGTATCGGACAGCGCGAAGTCGAAGAAGGTTGCCTTAGCCTGCCGGGGTACCAGGGGAGGGTTAAGCGCGCTGTTTCTGTGACGGTGAAATGTCTGGATATTGAGGGAAAACCTCTCAGGATCCGGGCCAAAGAACTGCTTGCCCAGGCCCTGGAGCATGAGATAGACCATTTGAACGGGATTGTTTTCACTGATCTTCTTGAAAGTCCAGATAAATTATACAAATTAGAACCCAAACCAGCTGAAAAAGCCGACGGTCAATCTTCGCAAAAAGAACTTGTGATAGGCGAATCAGTTCCGACGGCTGTTTTGAAAGAACCTGTATCTTAGGGGAATGATAATGACGCGTGACAACAAACGGACTTTGGTTCAGTGTGATTTTGATGGCACGATTACTGATGGCGACGTAAGTTTTCAGATTTTGGATGAGTTTACGGGTCCCGGTTGGCGCGACAAACTGAACGAATACATGAAGGGCAAGATATCGGTAAACCGTTTTAACGCATCTGTATTTTCAAAAGTTAAAGCGGATAAGACTACGCTAGACAATTTCGTTCGCGAGAAAGCTGTAATACGACCGGGGCTCGATGACCTCCTTCAAGCGTGTCGCGAACGTGATTTCCGTTTTGTGATAGTAAGTAATGGCATGATGTTTTACATTGATGCTATTCTAAAGATGCTGGATTTGAACGAGGAATTCGTTGCAGCCCGTGCCAATTTTAAGCCCGAAGGGATGGAAGCCTGGTATGAAGGACCGGACGGGAAGCCTGTCGAGGACGGTTTTAAAGAGGCTTACACCAAGGATTTTCTGAGACAGGGCTACCGGATAGTTTATATTGGAAATGGAACCTCGGATTTTCCCGCCGCAAGGCTGTGCAGCCACATCTTTTCGATAGACAATCTGACGGTAAGCTGTAAACAAGCCGGGGTGGCCCATACCCCGTTCACCGATCTATACGGTGTTGCGAGTGGTTTGAGGAGCCTCTCTTAATCACGTTCTCCAAAAATTCGACTCCCGAGGCGGATCATGTTTGCTCCTTCTTGTATCGCGATTTTGTAAGAGTTCGTCATCCCCATCGAAAGATATTTCATCTCGACTCTTTCGATATCCAGTTTTCTTAGACTTTCAAATATCTTGCGGGTTTCGACAAAACAATCCCGGGCTTCCTCGGGGTCACCGGTGCGGGGTCCCATAGTCATCAACCCGAGTATTTTTACCCCTTCAAGTTCTGCGATTTTCCGAATAACATCCTCGGCATTCTCTGGCATAACCCCTGTTTTCTGTGGCTCCCGGCCGGAATTTATCTCGATGAAGACCGGCATGATTTTGCCTTGTGCGAGACTTTCTCTGTCTATCACCTGGGCAAGCGCCAGAGAATCCAATGTTTCAATCAAATCAAACATCCTGACAGCTTTTTTGGCCTTATTTTTTTGCAATTTTCCGATAAAATGCCAGTGTACCCTATTTCCGATTGCCGCTCGTGCGATTTCGGTTTCCTGGATGTAGTTTTCCCCGATAATAGATATTCCCGCATCAATTGCTTCACCGATTTCCGCTGTAGTTCGCGTTTTTGCTGCCGCTACAAGTTCTATTCCTGATGGTAATTCAGCTAGTATCGAGTGAACATTATCTGCGATTTCATTAATTATCTTCATGTTTATAAAACCATTACCTTTCTATTTATTATACACAGTCATTCTTCCGGTGAATACGAGGCAGTTGCTTGTTACCTTTCCTCCAAATAGTTATCGTTTGGGAGTACCAAACAATGTCACTGGGTTTACTATTGTTAGCTCATTCAACCTAATCCCGAATCAGCGAATAGGGGGGCAGTTTCTTTGTCTCTGGGATTGTTAATCTTACTTATCAAGCTAACCATTTCTGATTCAGTAAAACTCGGTAGGATCCTCTGTTGGATTTTCGGGGGGTCTACTTTTTTCACGGGATTGCTTAAAATAAGGTCATTTCGGGTTAACCAATTACACAAGACTCTGATAACCCTAAAGTATGAATGCTTTCCGTTGTGACAAGTGAGAGAAGTTAGAAAGTCATTGATCCCTTGTGGGGTAAGCTCAACCCCGATAGCTCTGGTAAAGCATCTATGATAAAATACCACGGTGTGAGGAGATAATCCTTGGCGTCTTGAAGAAAGAAAATCGTTAACCATTTTGTGCGTA
>CAZMDI010000185.1:0-3573 GCA_964564995.1 uncultured Dehalococcoidales bacterium | reverse complement strand
GATGCCCATTTATCACGTGCGCCATCAAGAAAAGAGGTGTCGAGTTTTGCTGGGAGTGTCGGGAAAAAGGGGCCTGCGAAAAATGGAAGAAGCACCGGGAGACAGGCAAGACCCATGATTCCTTTAAATCGTATCAAAAACTTGAGAGCGACATCGAATTTATCGAAAAATATGGTCTGAAGGTCTACGAAGAACAGCAAAAGGCGAGAGAATCATATTTGAAAATGATGTTGATCCGGTTCAACGAAGGCCGGTCCAAAAGCTATTATTGCATCGCTGCGACCGTTCTTGATATCGGTGAATTGAAAGATGCTCTAAGCGAAGCAACTGCCGAATCAACTGCGATATGTCTCAAGGATAAATCTAGGTTGATGCACACCATCCTCGACTGCGTCGCCACCGAAAAGGGATATATCCTCAGACTCCGTAAATAGAAAAAAGGCGCCCTATCCAACCACAAATCACGCTTGGAAGGCCATTGACATCAATTCTAGCAAAGAGTAGCTTATGTGTGGTTCAAAATTTGGTAGGAGGAATCAATGGCAGACGTAAAACCCTACCCCGTAACACTGACCGGTGAACTCTCCGATCCCCCGGGCCGCTGGCAATGGATCTTCAAGTGGCTTCTTGCTATCCCGCACTTGATCGTATTGAATTTCCTAATGATTGCGGTTGTTGTGGTGACCGTCATCGCCTTCTTCGCGATATTGTTTACTGGGAAATACCCAAGGTCTCTATTCGATTTCTCGGTCGGATTCTGGCGATGGTACTGGCGTGTTAATTTCTATAGTTACAGCGCATTGGGAACGGATAAATACCCACCGTTCACCCTTGAAAAAGCCCCATACCCGGCGGATTTCGACGCAGTTTATCCAGAAACTCTGTCCCGTGGACTGGTGCTGGTCAAGTGGTGGCTGCTAGCAATACCCCACTGGATAATCGTCTCTATACTCTCGAATGTTCTTGAAATACTCGTAGTCGTCTGCGGGTTCATTTTGCTTTTCACAGGCAAATACCCTGAAGACCTTTTAAAGTTCAACATAGGCATCAACAGATGGACTTACCGCTTGTATGCCTACGCGACCTTGATGACGGACGTTTACCCGCCGTTTAGGTTTGACGCCTAACCCTGGCAAACAGGACAAAAATAGGTGCCGCGCTGGCGCACCACAATACGTTCAATCGGCCCGCCGCACACGGAACATTCCCCTTTGCGGTGGGCCACTTTAAATCTCTCGTGTGCCGAGCCCTTTTCGCCCCCAGGGCGGAAATAATTCGAAATGCTGGCTCCTTTATTTTCGATGGCTCGTTTCAAAACCTGTTTTATCTCTTTGTGCATCCGTTTTATCTCGTCAGACGTGAGGCTGTCCGCCGGTCGAAGCGGATTCAGCCGGGACTCGAAGAGTATCTCGTCAGCATACATATTGCCGATACCCGCGATGAATCCCTGATCCACCAGGACAGCCTTGATGGGGGCCTTGCGTCCCTCCAGGAGTTTCGTAAGGACCGCAGAAGTGAAAGCAGCCGTCATCGGTTCGGGCCCCAGCTTGTCAAGCGCTTTCACGTTCAGGTCGCTGACCAGATAGAACTTGCCGAACTTCCTGGGGTCGATAAAGTACATATTAGTGCCGTCATCCAGACGGATAACCGCCCGGGTGTGCTTCGACGACAGGGACTTGTCACGGCTCGCCAGGAAAGAACCGGTCATGCGAAAATGAACAAGCAGGAAATCCCCGCTCTCGAGGTTAAAAATTAGATATTTGCCGCGCCTTTCGAGAGTTTTGACAAGGGTACCTTTCACTCTGGCATCGAATTCGGGAATCGAAGGAGAAACCAGAGTTTTCGCCCAGAGGAAATCAACGGTCTTGATACGGCGGCCGGTCACCAGAGGGGCGAGTTCGTTTTTTATGGTTTCAACTTCGGGCAATTCAGGCATTATTCACTCTACTCCATCTGTCCCCAGGTATAGCCTGTTTTGAGGTCGACCCTAACAGGGACTGAAAGCTGTATGGCGGACGCCATAAGCTTTTGAACAATCTCTTTCATCACCAGGATTTCGGATTCCGGAACTTCGAAAATCAACTCGTCGTGTACCTGGAGGATAAGCTTGCTGAGAAGCTCCCGGGAAACCATCTCTTTTTCAAGGTTGAGCATGGCAACCTTGATGATGTCGGCCGAAGTACCCTGCACGGGCATATTGATTGCCATGCGTTCTGCGGCCTCGCGTACCACCCGATTGGAAGAATTGATTTCCGGGATGTAACGGCGGCGACCGAGAATGGTTTGAACATAGCCAAGCCTGCGAGCCTGGTCCTTCGTCGAATCAAAATATCCTTGAACGCCCGAATATTTTTCGAAATAGGACTTGATGAACCCCCTGGCTTCCTCTCGTGAAAACTCCGTCGCCTGCTCCAGCCCGTAGCCGCTCATACCGTATATGACGCCGAAATTGACGGTCTTGGCAAAACGACGCATGTCGGGGGTAACCATTTTGGACTCAACGTTAAAAAGCTGTGCAGCCGTTGCTGTATGGATATCTTCGCCTTTTTCGAAGGTAGCCGTTAGCATAGGATCCTTCGAAAGATGCGCGAGAGCGCGAAGGTCGATTTGCGAATAGTCGCCAGAAAGTAGTATCGAACCGGGAGCAGAAACAAAAGCGCCTCTTATCTCGCGGCCCAGGTCCCCCCGAACCGGGATATTCTGCAGATTGGGATCACTTGACGATAGCCTGCCCGTCGCCGTGCGCATCTGGTTGAAGCTGGTGTGCACGCGCCCGGTACGGGGATTGACCAGCCCGGGCAAGGCATCGATGTAGGTCGATTTGAGCTTGGTAAGCTGGCGGTATTCGAGAACGGAGTCTACTATCGGATACAAGGTGCGCAGAGACTCCAGCACCGAGGCTTCGGTGGACCATGTACCCTTCTTCTTCTGCTCGGTGGGGATAGAGAGTTCTTCGAACAATACGCTTCCCAGCTGCTTTGGAGAATTGATATTAAACTGGTGACCGGCGTTTTTATAGATATCACTTTCAAGAGCTTTCAGCCTGTCTCCCAGTCGACTTGACATCTCTTCCAGTACCCTGCTGTCCAATAACACTCCGTTCCTCTGCATGCGGACCAGTATCGGGATGAGAGGAATCTCAAGATCTTCGAAGAGCGACCACAATCCCTGGTTTTCGAGTTCTGCAGCAAGCATCTTGAACAAACGACGAATGGAATCAGCGCACGCGCACGCGTAATCTGACACGACTGGAACAGACAGGTGAGAAACAGGCACCGCTTTGACTCCCGTTCCCGTCTGGAGTGCCGACAACTCAATGCCCATGCGCCCCAGCACCAGGCTCCGGAGTTCAAGGGACTGCTCGCCCAATATATGTGCTGACAGCATGGTGTCGAAGGAAACTTTGAGGGCATCTAAACCATATTCGTGAAGCAGGCTGGTGTTGAAATTGGCATTATGAGTGTACTTTTCGATCTTGAGATCTTCGAAAACGTGGGAAAGGGCGTGTTTGACCGCATCCGCAGGGAGTTGCGGGCCCGCGTCCAGCCCGCCATGAGTCAATGGGATGTAATA
>CAZMDI010000184.1:0-3584 GCA_964564995.1 uncultured Dehalococcoidales bacterium | reverse complement strand
CGATCGCAGTATCTACGCCCTCGATGAAGCGACCGGCAGCCTTAAATGGCAATTTCCCGCTCCCGGCCAGAGCGGCAGCTTCCCTCGTGAGTGGTTCTTCGCAACCCCCGTCATCTCGAACGGCATACTGTACGCTCCCTGCATGGACGGCAAGGTGTATGCAGTAAATATCAAGGACGGCACTTCGGCAGGATTGTTCGATCTGGGATACGCTATATCGTCATCTCCAGTCGTGGTTGCCGGCAAGGTTATCGTCGCCACTCAGGAAGCCAAGGTCTACTCACTGGACGCCGTGGCCGGAGCCAAGGTTCTCCTGGTCGATCTCAGGCTGGGAGACAAACAGGGCAGCGCAACGGTGAATTCCCAGCTTTCTGCCCAGGGAAACACCGTTTTCATCCACACCCTTCTCGAAGACAAGATGTACGCGATGGATGCCGCCACCGGCACGGCCAAGTCCCTTTCGCTGGGCGCCATTACAGGGACACCGACATCAATCGTTCCTACGACCGTCGTGATAACAAGCATCGTGCCTACTACCATTACTGTGACCAAGTAGAAAGGTTTATGAATTGAACATAGGTCAGATCTGGAACCTAATAATCCTTCAGCCCATGACCAATGTGCTGATTGCACTTTCCCATTACCTTGGAAACAGCTTCGGGCTCTCCATCATCGTGCTGACGCTTATCATCAACGCGGCGATGTACCCCCTTACGCTGAAACAGATGAAGGCCACCAAGGCGATGCAGGACATGCAGCCGAAATTGGCCGAACTTCAGAAAAAGCATGCCAAAGACACCAAGATGCTAGCCTCCGAGCAGATGCGACTTTACCGCGAATCTGGAGTCAGCCCGGCCGGCTGTCTGTTGCCTACCCTTCTCCAGACCCCTATATGGATCGCGCTCTATCAAGGCATCCGCGGAGTCATGGCCGTAACGCCCGAGAGTTTCCTTAACCTTGCCAAAGACATGTACGCATGGCCGGTCGTTTTCGCCGCCATGCCCCTCAACGTGCATTTCCTTTGGCTGAACCTGGGTTCTTCAGACTACCTGCTAGCTATCCTTGTCGGCGCCAGCATGTGGCTGCAGCAGAAGATGACCACCCAGACTTCCACCGACCCCAAGATGGCCCAGCAGGCGCAGCTTACCCAGGTGATGATGCCCATTATGTTTGGCATATTCTCCATCAGCGTCCCGAGCGGCCTCGCTCTCTACTGGGTAATCAACGCGGTCGTACGCATCGCCATGCAGTATTTCTTCAGCGGATGGGGCGGTCTTAAAACCCTTCCTGCCCAGCTAATGGCTCTTATCCCTACAGCAAAGAACCAGCCGGCCAAACTCAAAAAATAGATAACCCCTGACTCATCCCCGCTTGCGGGCGGACGAAGTTGAGCGGAAAGGGATTGAAATGAAAGAGATCGAGGTAAGCGCCAAAACGGTAGAAGAAGCCACCGAACGGGCTTTGGAACAACTGGGTTTAAGTCTTGACCAGGCTGAGATAGAGATAATCTCCGAGGGCAAATCCGGCCTGCTCGGTATCGGTTCCGAACCGGCCCGTGTCCGGGTCACTGAGAACGCGAACCGCATCCCTGCCGGGGAGCAGATAGAGACCTGCGCCCAGGACAGCCTCGAAACGATGCTGAATCTCATGGGGTTGGACGCCTCGGCTTTCCGCGAGAACGACACGTCTGCCTCCTATGACGATGACAAATCCGAGGCTCCCATCGTTTTCGACATAACCGGAGAAGACCTCGGGATACTTATCGGCAGGCGCGGCCAAACGCTGGCTTGCCTTCAGTACATCACCAGGCTGATCGTGACCCGTCAGACGGGATATTCAGCCCCCCTCGTGCTGGACGTGAACGGCTATAAAAAACGCCGCTACGAATCCCTGCGCACGCTGGCCAGGAATGTCGCAGACCAGGTGGAGCGCAACGGCAATCCCTGCACTCTCGAACCCATGCCTGCGTATGAGCGGCGCATCATCCACCTGACGCTGGCCGAGCACCCGGGTGTAATAACAGAGAGCATAGGATTCGGCGAAGACCGCAAGGTAGTTGTTCAGCCTAAATAACACGGCGTGCTATAATAAGGGCAATTTAATACCCGATAACAACCCTGACGGAGAAGAGTAAGAAAACAACGGCTGGCAAGCGAGTCTGATCCGGTGAGAGCAGACCCGGCCGTTTTTCTGAAAATCACTCCCGAGTTGCCAGCTCAAATCCTCATCAAAGGAGAGTAAGCCGCGCCGGACGCCGACCGTTACAGCGGCAGGGCATGTTGGTGCCCGGCAAGCTCCCGCCTCACAGCGGGATGCGGGGTGGCAGCGGGAATTTCCCGTCCTCGAAGGACGGGATTATTTTTTATAAGGGGTCAGCACATGTTTAAACCAGTAGGCAGCAAAGCCAATTTCGCACAGATGGAGGAAGCTACCCTCGCATTCTGGAGGGAAAACAACGTCTTCAAACGCAGCGTTGAAAACCGCCGCGGCGCTCCGCGCTTCTCATTTTATGAAGGCCCCCCTACGGCCAACGGTCGACCGGGCATCCATCATGTGATCTCCAGGGTATTTAAGGACGTCATGCCGCGCTATAAATCGATGCAGGGCTACTTCGCTCCCCGCATCGCGGGATGGGATACCCACGGTCTCCCGGTGGAGCTGGAAGTTGAAAAGCAGCTCGGTTTCACCAATAAAACCGACATCGAACGTTACGGGATAGCCAAGTTTAACGCCAAGTGTCGCGAGAGTGTTTTCAAATACCTCAAGGAATGGGACGCCCTGACCGAACGCATAGGTTTCTGGGTGGACCTTGAGCACCCGTATATCACCATGAACAACAGTTATATCGAAAGCGGTTGGTGGATACTCAAACAGCTCTGGGACAAGGGTTTGATATACCAGGGCTACCGCGTCACGCCGCACTGCCCTCGTTGCGGGACTTCGCTCTCCTCACATGAAGTAGCGCAGGGCTACAAGGACGACACCCCGGACCCATCTGTTTACATAAAGTTCAGAGTAACCGGAGAATCCGAGGAGAAACTCGGAAACTGCGGGGACCGTCCCACGTTTCTGCTTGCATGGACGACGACGCCCTGGACTCTCCCGGGTAATACGGCGTTGGCTATCTGCGCCGATGCAGACTATGCCCTGGTAGAACTTGCGGACGAAAATTTGATACTGGCCCGCGCGAGGCTGGAAAAAACGGGACTCGGGGAAGCCAGGGTGATCTCGACCATAAAAGGCACGGATCTCGTCGGCCTCCGGTACAACCCTCTTTACAACCCCCACGAGTTCGGTGTAGAGCGAAGGCGCTTCCAGACCGGGGGGACGCAATCGAGTCCCGTACTGAAAATAGAGTCCCCTGACCTTGCCCTCACTTACCGGGTCATCCCTGGTTCTTTCGTCACTATGGACGACGGCACCGGCATCGTGCATGTGGCACCAGCTTTCGGAGAAGCCGACTTCGACGCCGGAAGGTCCGAGGGACTGGACTTCGTACAGCCCGTGGATCTGGGCGGCAAAATCACCGGGACTTACAGTTTTGCAGGAAAGTTCGTTAAAAGCGCGGACAAGGAAATCATCAC
>CAZMDI010000183.1:0-3591 GCA_964564995.1 uncultured Dehalococcoidales bacterium | reverse complement strand
CCTGGACGCCCCTCACCAGCGGTCTCTCCGCTGATCTGAAATCACTTTGGGGCGCTTCAGCCACAAATATTTACGCCGTTGGAAACTCCGGGACCATTGTTCACTTTGACGGCACTTCCTGGAGCCCCATAACCAGCGGAACTACTAAAAATCTCTTATCCTTCTGGGGCACTTCAGCAAGTAATATTTTCACGGCAGGAACAGGCGGAACATTCCTTGCTTTCGGTCCACCGCCCACAACGACAACAACCCCAACCACGACGACGAGCCCGGTGACGACGACTGCAACAACTACACCCGTGACCACAACATCAACAACAACCCCCTCGGCAACATCGAAAGGATTAGATGCCGGCGAGATCTCGTTAATCGTTATGGGCGCAATCATTTTGATAGTGATAGTCGCAATCATGGCCAGGGGACGTTCGGCTCACGCCAGACGTTAACCCTCCTCATCCGCCAAAAAGGGGAGGGGAAAATATTCCCCTCCCCTTTTTATGGTGTCGAAACGATATCAAATAGCGAATAACCCTCCGGTAAACAACCTGTTCCATTCTGTGATAAACATGATCAAATCTAGTATTTCTTGCAGTCGCGCACGTCGCCTTGTAAAATGATTCAAAGAATTAGGAGAATTTTAATGACTGAACCCGTACTCAATGAAATCAGAAAACTCTCAGCCATCGCGACTGATATGGACCTATCCAGCGGCTTACGCTCAAACGCCATCAAGAACATGGGCAACATTGGAACTCACGATGCGCTACTGGCCCTGCTGGAATTGGCTGCTAACGAGAAACTAAACTCCGGCGAAAGAAAACTAGCCCTGAAGCAAGCCGAAAGAGTGATTAAATAACATGAGCCTCGGAATCGGAATCATCGGGCTCTCCGGCAGCGGGCGCACCACGATCTTCAACGCTCTCACAGGCAATGATGCTGAAACGGGAGGTTTTGGTGCCGCTTCTGCTGCTCATATAGGCATGGCAAAAGTGCCCGATGACCGCCTTGACGCATTTACCAAGCTGTTCAACCCCAAAAAAACCACCCAAGCCGAGATCCAATATCTCGATGTTGGCGCTTCCGTAAAAACGTTGGCCAAGGGAGGCGGAACGGCGGGTCAATTGTTGACGCAACTTGCCGGAGTAGATGCGCTCATCAATGTAGTCCGTGCGTTCGAAGATCCTGCAATACCCCACCCGTCAGGCGGCATCGATGTGCCACGCGACATCGGAGAAATGAACCTGGAAGTAGCCTTTTCAGACCTGGCGATCATCGAAAAACGCTTCAACCGTATAGCCTCATCCATCCGCGGAGCCAAGCCTGAGGAAAAGCCGCGACTGCTAGCCGAGCAGGAGCTTATGCACCGACTGCGAAATGAACTCGAAAAAGACATACCTATCCGCGAACAGAAACTGACCGAGGAAGAAGAGCACCTGCTTGTGGGATATCAGTTTCTTTCGGCTAAACCACTTATCACGATAGTTAATATCGGTGAGGCAGACCTTTCCCGATCAAGACAGTTGGAAGCCGAACTCAACCAGAAGTTCGCACAACCGAACCACCGCGTCATCGTGCTATGCGGCAAGCTGGAGATGGATCTTTCAGGACTAGATAAGGCCTCCACACTGGATTTCCTCAAGGAGTATGGCCTGGAACAAACCGGACTGGAACTCGTGATTCAAGCGTCATACGAACTTCTCGGGCTGATCTCATTCCTCACCGTAGGACCGGATGAAGTCAGGGCATGGCCAATTACCAAAGGTTCGACGGCTCAGAAAGCCGCCGGCAAGATACATTCTGATATCGAACGCGGCTTTATACGAGCAGAGGTTATAGGTTATAAAGAACTCCTTGAATGCGCCACCATTGCCGAAGCTAAAAAACGGGGGCTCTTGAAGCTGGAAGGTAAGACCTATATCGTCCATGATGGGGACGTCATCAACTTCCTGTTCAATATATAATAATCCTCGCCAAATAGAAAAGCCCCTCCCTGAATTTCCAAGGAGGGGCTTTTTACTGATCTGAGGCTTAGGAACTGGCAGACTCAATCTTCCCCGTCGTCCTCCTGGCTCCCGGACTGCTTTATCCTTCTGATTACATAGTTGATGGTCGCCTTCTTTCGATTCACATACATCTTGTACACAACAGTGACAAAACGCCCGAAAGAGAGTATGAAGAAAATGGCGTAGATGGCCTGCCATGTGCTCGCTTTCAAAGGGCCGATGTCCTTGAAGCCTGTAAAAAGCAACGATGAAAGGAAAGAAAGGGCAAGGACACCGGCTCCAAGCCATTCGGCGCGTGATGCGAGCACTTCCCGGTATTCGATGAGCGTCAGCTTCATCTTGTCTTCTGTGGTCAAGAGAACATCTTGGGTCAGATTTTTGTGGATGATTACATCACTTTTGAGATCTTCCTGCTCAAGTTCAATGATGGCCCCTTTTCTGGGTGAGGCTTTAGGCATGGTCACTGTCGCTCACCTCCTCTCCCTTGTAAACGGTGTACTGAAGAGTTTTATCCGGACTCCCTTGAAGCGTATATACGCGCAATTGAACGTAGAGACGGCGGTCTTCGAATTTTCCGATTCGCATCGGTTTGATGGTTCCGGCACCGAAACGGTCGTCGAAATTGTACAGGCTCATCAACAGGGTCCCGGGTTCAGGGACACCACTGTCTACATAAGTGCCGCGTGACTCGTCGCCCACCTTGAACTCAAACACAATCTTTATGCCGAGTTCAGGATAATTCAATGAAATCGGGTTACCGGAAAAAGAGATAACCGTTCCGGAGTCGATAACTTCCGCAGGCCCGGATCTTACCGTTTTAACGATAAAAGGATGTTCTTCGGGCATCTCCGCCTCCTTATGTATGCTTAACAATGTGAGATTAGTATATATTTTACAGGTATGATGGGCAACAACAAGAGACCACCCAGGAGAAATGCCAGATTTTCAACTCGTCGATAAATTTATAGAAAAAGCGGGTATCAGCGGAAACTACGATGGTTGGGGTTGTTTGGGATGACCTCAAATCAAATCAAGGTTTCACGAGGATGATTTGGATAATATTATTGCCGGGAAAAAACCAGACACGCCCATCGTACCCGTTGGGCTTTGAGGGGCACTCTTCTAGTTTGCGGTTCTTTCGCAAAGTCTAACCGCCGAAGGCGGAATCAATAGCCATGGCATTCGTTATACCGGGCCTCGCAGGAACTCGTGCATATCGGAGGCAGCCCGTTTGGCCGCACCCATCGCGGAGATAACAGTCGCTGAACCGGTGACAACGTCCCCCCCTGCCCAAACTCCGTGTTTTTTAGTCCTGCCTGTCATTTCGTCGGCAACTACAGTTCCGTGCCGAGTCACTTCAAGACCCGTGGTGGTCTGGGCTATAAGCGGATTAGGAGTTGTTCCTAATGCCACAACTGCCACATCTGTTTCTATTACGAAATCACTGTCAGGCTTTGGAAGCGGTCGTCTCCTGCCACTGGAATCGGGTTCTCCGAGTTCCATTTCCTGGCATTCCATCCCGGTCAACTGACGCTTGGAATCGCCGATAAAACTCTTCGGGCTAGTGAGAAAGCGGAATTTGATGCCT
>CAZMDI010000182.1:0-3601 GCA_964564995.1 uncultured Dehalococcoidales bacterium | reverse complement strand
CCCCAACAGGTATTTCGTTACCCCGTCGGCCCCCCGGATGCAAACCTTTCTGGTATGAAGCAAACGCTGGCCTTTATTTGCAGTAAGGAGGGGTTCTTCCGGAATATCCAGATAGCCGGCTTCGCCATCCAGCACTGCACGGTCATTGGCCATGAAATTTACCGCTTGCTCGGTCGGGAAAAGGTCAAGGTTATTCTTACCGAGCAAATACTTGCGGTCATAACCCAGAAGCTCCTCGCCGGCGCGGTTGAAGATGACAAAGCGAAGGTCCTTCGCCTCTTTGAGGAAAATCATCAGCGGGACGTTTTCCACCACAGCATCAGTAAGAGCTTTGGCGTCCGCCAGTTGCTGCTCGGCGTGCTTGCGCATGGTGATATCTTTATCTGCACCGCGATAGCCTAGCAAATTTCCGTATTTATCGAGTATGGGGCTGCCGGAAGTTTCGATGAAGATTGTATCACCGCTTTTGTTGAGATTGGGGTTTATAAAACTTTTAAATGATCGTTTCTCTGAAAAAGCTGTTAGGGCATCCTTTTTCAGTTCTTCCTTGATTTCTGGGGCAAAAAGATCATAATAATGTTTCTTCCCGACCAATTCGGCGGGCTCAAAGCCGAGTATTTGTTCTACAACCGGGCTGGCATAGGTGTACAATCCTTCTGAATCGGTTTCCCAGACCCACTCGCCCGAATTTTCGGCAATCTGCCTGAACCGCTCTTCAACAGCCTCCAGTTTGCTTTCTGCCCGCTTGCGGGCGGTGATATCATGGACGATCGAGTGCAGGCAGTCTCTCCCTTTAAATTGGATATTGCTGGATGAGACCTCCACGTCCCGCAGAGAACCATCAGCCAGACGGTGTTGAAATTGAAATTGCGCCCCCTCTGAATGCGGGACCGAAGCCATGGCCTTGCGGATTTCAGAAGCGGACAGAGTATTAATCTGGCCGATATTCATGGCCAGCATTTGCTCCCGGGTATAACCGTAGAAATGCATCGCGGCATCATTGGCTTCAATGATTGCACCGTCTGCAGGGTCAACCAACAGCATCACCGATGAGTTGAATTCAAATTGATCCCGATACGATTGCTCGCTCAGCCTCAATGTTGCCTCGGCCTGCTTTTGCTCGCTGATATCTGTCAAAGCTATGCGGGCAACGGGGAGGCCGGCGGCGTCATGGGCTTGTGTCTCCGTCAGGTGCGCCCAGAATACGGTCCCATCCGTTTTCAGCATGCGCAGATCGAAATCCTGCTTGTCATCACCTGCAAAGAGGCGTCTATGGTGTAAATAAAGGGAGTCCTGGTCTTCTTTGCGGATGAAATGTGAGAAAGGAGATTCAGTCATCTCCAGTCTCGAAACACCCAGCAGGGAAGCCGCAGTGAGGTTGGCCTCCAGAATCACTCCCTTTTCGCTGATGGTGCAGTAACCCACCGGAGCCAGATCGTAGAGGTCGAAGTAGCGTTTCCGCACGGCATCCAGTTCCAGCTGGGTACGCCGCAGTTCGTCGTTTTGAATCTCGAGCTCAATCTGGTGCACTTCAAGCTCGTGAAGGGCCGCCTGGCTTTCTTCGGGTGAAAGCGGTTTATGTGTCGGTTGCCGCAGGCCGGCCTTCTCTGCGAATTGTTTCTCGGCCTGCTGGCGCAGTTTGGCGGCTTCGGCTGGTTTGTTGCTTTTATCTGTCAATCCGCACCTCCCTAAGAGGTTGCTTGAGCGACCTCGCGCTCGGTGGTGGCGATGGCATACATCTTCCCGCTCTTGTCCATCAGGGCAGTGGAGATGATGGAAACTTCTATAGCCTTGCCCGCTTTGGTTAACCTGCTGGTATTGTAGGGCTCCAATATGCTGGACTGGCTGAGAGCGTGCAATTTGTCCAGTGCGCTTCCCCGGTCTTTCTGCGGGATGCGGTCGCGCACGTTCATGGAAAGGGCCTCGGCTTCAGTCCAGCCGTACATCCTCACTGCCCCCGGGTTCCAGGCGATCGTACGGCCCTCGAGGTCCTGCACCGTTATGGCGTCGTGAGCGTCGCGCACCACCACCGCCAGGCGCAGTTCGTTGTTGGCTTTGCGCAGGGCTTCCTGCGCCAGCTTCATCCCCGTGATATCGGTAAAGGTGATCACCACGCCCTCGATGACATTGGATGTGGTGCGGTAAGGCATGATATGCATGGCAAAATACTCACCGCCGGTGGTCTGAACTTCTACATCTTTGGGGATGAGTGTGTCCAGTACCCCCTGAACGTCCCTTGTAAGGGTGTCGTAGCCCGAGAGGTTGGAAACTATATGGGAGACCGGCCTGCCCACGTCGCTTGAGATGAAATTGATGATTCTGGCGGCGCCGGGGGTGAAACGCAGGATGCGCAGGTGATGGTCCACGAAAACGGTAGCGATACCGGTGCCAGAGAGCAGGTTGTTCATGTCGTCGTTGACCCGCGAAAGGTCGTTCACCTTGGTTTGCAGTTCGGCGTTCACCGTGGCCAGTTCTTCGTTGACAGACTGCAGTTCCTCTTTGGAAGTCTCGAGTTCCTCGTTGGTGGACTGCAGTTCCTCATTGACCGACTGCATCTCCTCGTTGGAGGACTTGAGCTCCTCGTTGGAGGTCTCCAGTTCTTCGTTGGCGGTTTTGAGGTATTCCTCTTTGGTCCGCAGTTCCAGTTGGAGCGCCTCGATACGCTTTGTGGCCGAGTCGGCCTTTGGCTCACTCCCTTTAACGGCCTTGTACGGTACTTCGGCATGTTCTTTCTCCGCGGCGCTGACGGGCGCGGCTTCCAGTACCACCAGGTACATGGTGGTGTCGGGTGCGGCGACGGTGCCGGCAGCTACCGGGCGCACGGAGAGGTTGACGGTAGAGAAATCTCCGTTGGTTTTGACCCTCAGCCCCGGTACAACGACGGCCTCTTTGCTGACCACGGCCTTGTGCAGGGCAGTGGTCAGGTCCGGCCTCAGTCCTTCGCGCGCCATCTTCAGGATGTTGGCGGTCCCGGCTTCGCCTGGCGCCGGTTCGAGGTACATCCCCGTGCGGCCGTGCAGGTATAATATGTCTCCCTGCCCGTTGACCAGGGCCGCGGACAGCGTCCCTTCTCTCAGGAGTGATTGTTCGGTAAGCTGGCGCAGGTCTGTTTTGTTGGAAAAATCGACCTTTCTCGGCAGTGCGGCGTCGATGGCCGTAACGGGGTTCACGAAACGGTTCATGCCCATGATGTGTGTCAGGCCAAGCATTTCCTTGCGCCTGTAGATCTTTGATTTGCGCTCCACCACGGAGAAGAGGTCGCTGAACTCACCCACCGTTTCCGACGTGCCCAGGAAGAGATATCCCCCCGGATTAAGCGCGTAGTGGAACAGCGGGATGAGCTTTTTCTGCAGTTCGCCTCCCATGTATATCATGACGTTGCGGCAGCATAATAGATCCAGCTTGGAGAAGGGCGGGTCCTTGACCACGTTTTGCTCCGAGAAGACCAGCATGTCGCGGATGGCCTTGTGGACGCGGTAAGAACCCCCGTCAGAGTCAGCAGAGAAATAGCGCGCCAGGCGCTCCGGTGAAACATCCGCGGTGATGCTGGACGGATATTTGCCTGCCCGGGCCACGCCTATGGCCTGGCTGTCGATATCGG
>CAZMDI010000181.1:0-3604 GCA_964564995.1 uncultured Dehalococcoidales bacterium | reverse complement strand
GAGGGTGGGGAACCAAATCGACTCTGGATTCCGGCTATCGCGCCGGAATGACAATGAGCCATTAATGATGCGAATGACAATTGCCTGTCAGACGACAAGGATGGGGAACGAGGGAATCGACTCTGGATTCCGGCTATCGCGCCGGAATGACAATGAGGAGGGGAACCGCCCGAGGTCCGGCTGTCGCGCCGTAATGACAACCGGGGGGGGATGATGGTGGGCACGGGATTGCCGCGTCGCTGCGCTCCTCGCAATGACAGTGGTTTTATCCGGGATCGTCGGAGGCACGGCCGACGGTTCGAAATGGATCGAATCATGCTAAAATGTTCCATGGAAACTGAGAGAGCGCTGGAAATCCTGAAAGACATCCCGGACAAGCACAAACTTTCGCAAGAAGAACAGGATGCGGTCATGACGGCAGTTGGTCTGCTGAGCCTTGTGGCCCAGTCTAAAAACAAGGCAAAAGCGCAGAAGATCAAACGGGATAAAAGCCTCGAGTGGTGAAAGGTTTTCGCCTTGACCGCAGGGACTTCGTCGAAAACCTGCGGCTGGATCCAGATTGATTATCGAGGTTGGATGCTTATCCCAATCCATGCTGAACAGCGACCACAGCTGCCTGTGTGCGGTCAGATACGCCGAGTTTGGCCACGATCGAAGCTATGTGGTTTCTAACCGTTCCTTCCGACAGAAACAGCTGTTTTGAAATCTCCTCGTTGTTCAAACCTTTCGCCAGCAACTGCAAGACCTCCACCTCCCGCTGAGTGAGCTTCCCTGTTAGAGCAGCTGCCGGTTTCTTTCTAATACCAGACAACTCCCCCAAAAGCTTCCCCGCGACCGAAGGATCTATGAAGGTTTTGCCGTCCACGGTACCCCTGATGGCGCCGACGACCTGTTCCCGGGCCGAGTCTTTAAGCAGATAACCCGAAGCCCCTGCCCTGAGTGCTTCAAGGACCCAATCGTCAGTGCCGTTTGTAGTCAGGACCAAAACTTTGGCACCCGGGCATTTGGCCCTTATTTCCCGGGTGGCATCAACACCATTCATCACCGGCATCTTGAGGTCCATCAATACAAGGTCCGGTTTCTTCTGAACCGCCATTTCAACAGCTTCCGCGCCGTCTCCGGCGACCCCGACAACTTCCATGTCCGTTTCCAGTTTTAACAGCAACTCCAGACCGTCACGGACGATATCCTGGTCGTCACAAATAATAATTCTCATAGTGTTTTCTCTCACTTATATGGTCAAACGGACAACGGTGCCCTTGCCCTGAAGGCTCGTTATGTCCAGTTTGCCGCCGGCCATCCCGGCGCGTTCCCGCATACCCAACAAACCGAAGTGCTGACCGTTAATGGCAGAAACGGGATCGAAACCTTTGCCGTCGTCCTCAACGGACAGTACCAACCTGTCGCCAACATTTTCCAGCGCGACCGCTAGCCGAGTGGCACCTGCGTGTTTCATCACATTGGTGATGGCTTCCTGCGCCACTCTGTAAAGGCTTTGCTCGGAATCCTGCGACATGGGGGCAACGTTGACGACAAGGTTCAACTCGAGCTTTAGACCTGCCTGGTTTGCGATATCTTCGGAGAGGGTGCGGATGGCTGCCACCAGGCCGAGATCCTCCAGCGGTTTGGCTCTCAAAGCCATCAACACCCGGCGTGTTTCTTCCAACCCCGAACGCGTCGCGACAAGGGAACGGTCAAGAATCTTGCGCGCGGTGGAAGGCTCGACCTCCCAGTAGGCCTTCATGGTTTCCAACTGGAGGGATACGCCGCTAAGCGTATGTGAGAGAGTGTCATGCAATTCCTGGGCGATGCGGTTGCGCTCCCGGCTTACGGCCAGGTCCTCAAGGGTTTTCGAATAATTCGAGAGTTTCAGGTTGGCTTCCTGCAGCTCACGTCTTTCGATGTTCAACCATCCTACGACGACGTTGATGAAAAAGCCAACGATGATGAATATCACAACCTGATTCAATATGACAAACAAGCCAGCGCTGAAGGGTTCCTGTTTATAGGGGTAAAAAGCCACAAGCAAGCCTATGTTCAAAAGAGCCACACCCAGGCTGAAAACAAGCACCCAACGCCATCCGTACTGCCATGCTATCAAGATGAGGGCAATGAGCAGGAAAGGCGCAACGCTGGCGAGCAGAGTCCCGGGGGCAGGCAAAGGACCCGCGAACAAATACCTTAAAGCGATCTGATTAACAAACACCGGCAGGGCACAGATGAGTATGAGCATAACAGGCAGGAATAACCTGCCCAGTCGTTTTTGAACCCAGGGCCAAAAAGAAATCCCGAAGAAAAAGAGGGCGATAACTCCATCTCCGACGTAGATATACCTTTCGGTAAGCCCGGGAGATTTAAGAGTGTAATCAATGATGGCAGAAACCCCGAGGTAGGCTGCCCACAGAATCGAGGCTACCCGCAACAAAGACAGGATGTCCTTCTTAGGCTGCATAAAAACATTATAACCAATCCTATAAGGTATTAGTATCCGCAAAACGCATCTTTATCCATGCAAAACGCATGATATTTCGTGCAAATTTCACGGGATAACCCTGTAAATCATGAATATTTCACTAGGCAATCATATTTTGGCGTTATATCATTGTTTCAAGCAATCAGAAAGAAACCAACCCGGCGATCGAGGTAAAGAAAATGCGCAACCATAAAAACAATTACCGGGATGCTCTGAGCCGCAGGGAATTTTTAGAAAAGGCAGGGATGGTAATCGGCGGCATCACACTGGCTTCCATCGGTTTCGCGCCGTCGTGCAAAAACTCCGGGACAAACACAGATGCCTCAACCACAACGTCGACCGTTTACCAAACCACGACATCCACGACTGCCAACAGCTCTACAACAACAACCGCTACTACTACGACTAAAACGACTCCGGTTCCTCCGACCTCTTCATCTGCCCCGGCGACGGTGACGAGTACACTCCCGACAACTTCCTCTCCCATCACAACAACCCCAATTCAATCCGCGCTGGCAGCAATACCAGGCGGCACATTCATAATGGGAGACCACCATGATTATGTCGATCCGGCCCATGGAAGCGACGAAACACCCATCCACGCAGTGACTATCAGCGCTTTCTATATCGGCAAGAACAACGTCACCGTCCAGGGGTACTGCGACTACCTTAACTCGGCAGTGTCTCAAAATCTGATAAACGTCACGGGCGGCACCTACTACGTCACAGGAGGCCCGCAGCCGTCCGTAAACGTCAGCGACGGACTCGTATACCCCACAGGGGGGAAAGACCTGCTCTTCTTGACACTGGCGGCCTACCAGCATGCCACTATCGGCTGGGACGGCAAGGTATTTTCAATCCTGAATAACCGTGGGAACCACCCCGCGACAGGGGTCACCTGGTTCGGAGCAGCCGCTTACTGCAACTGGCTCAGCATCAAAAACAGCTACCAACCCTGTTATGACGCCAGCTGGGCTTGTGACTTCACCAAGAATGGCTACCGCCTGCCGACGGAGGCGGAGTGGGAGTATGCCGGCCGCGGAGGACAATATGCTCCCTACTACAACTATCCCTGGGGCAATGACGCCGACCGGACCAAGGCCAACTGGCCGAACTCCGGCGACCCTTACG
>CAZMDI010000180.1:0-3636 GCA_964564995.1 uncultured Dehalococcoidales bacterium | reverse complement strand
CCGACTGGAAAAACTTGTTCCAGAAGTTATTCAGGAAGGGCAGGCTATCGTAACGATCGCAGAAAGCCACATTCCGGTCATCGCGGGGGGGGGGATATTCACCGGAGCCGACATTTATATATTCATAAGGTTGGGCGCAAGCGGTGTACAGATAGCCACGCGATTCGTTGTAACTGAAGAATGCGACGCCGCTCCCGGCTTCAAAGAGGCCTACCTCAAAGCACGGAAAGAGGATATCACTATTATCAAAAGCCCAGTGGGTATGCCGGGAAGGGCAATAAACAATAGCTTCATCGATGACGTTCGGGCCGGCAAAAAGAAACCGTTCAAATGTTATTGCCATTGTGTCAAGACTTGCGACTATCTCTCGAGCCCGTATTGCATTTTCCTTGCACTGGTGAACGCTCAGCGAGGGCATCTTTCCCAGGGTTTTGCTTTCTGCGGAGCCAACGTATACCGATTGAAAAAGCTCACCACGGTCCCGAAGCTCATTTCTTCACTCGCCAAAGGATATTCAAGCGCCGCGAAGCGGGAATTTGGAGAAAGCCTTGCAAGATTTTTGAACGACAGCATGGCATCTTTCCAATCCTGAACCCCTAACAATCTTTTGCTGAAATAATAAAATATCTAATAAACGGAAAAAAGGAGATTAATTTGTCAACAATTTTAGAGCGTGTAACAAAAGTAACCGCGGCCAGACTTGGAGCTAAAGAAGATGCGGTCACACCATCTTCCAGTTTTACGGACGACCTCGGAGCTGACTCTCTCGACCTCGTCGAATTGATCATGGGATTAGAGGAGGAGTTTTCCTCGGGTGAGAAGCCGATAAAAATCCCCGACGAAGACGCAGCCAAAATCAAAACGGTGCAAGACGCCATCGTGTATCTAAAGGCGAAGGGCATAACCGACAAAGAAGTTAAAATCGCATCAGTCGCGACGCCCTCGGCTGTCGCCAAAGCTCCAGCCGCTGCCCCGAAGAGCAAACCTGCGGCACCCCCCGCGGCCGCAAAGAAAATACATCAGGCCACTGAAAAAACGACACCCAAAAATATAAAAACCAAATAGGTTATGACCATAGAAATCCGGCACGAATCAGGTTATTTCAAAAATACAGAAGGCGCACGGCTCTTTTACCAGAGCTGGGCGCCTTCTGCCCATTTGAAAGCTAGACTGGTCGTGGTTCATGGGCTGGCGGAACACGGCGGACGCTACCTTAACCTCGTGAATGAATTCGCTCCTTCAGGATACGGAGTCGCCAGCATGGACAACCGGGGCCATGGACAATCAGATGGCAGAAGAAGCTATATAAACCGCTTTAGCGATTATGTCCTTGACCTCGACGCCTACGTCGATCTCGTCAGGTGTGAAAATCCTGATATCAAACTTTTTATGATCGGGCACAGCCTCGGTGGAACCATCGCCACCGCCTATGCTGAACTTCACCAGGAAAAACTTTCGGGACTAATCCTCTCGGCTCCAGCCCTCAAAGCAGGTTCAAGCATCACCAAAAAAGACAAGTTTTTGGCCCGGATCGCCTCACGAGTCTTTCCCACGGCCGGAGTCACCAGGCTGGATGCAGCATCAATAAGCAAGGATCCAGCGGTCGTCGAAGCATACCTGAAAGACCCGTTTGTTTATACCGGGAAAATCAGTGCCCGCCTCGGGTGCGAAATAATCCAGGCCATCGAAACAACGATACCTGCACTGATGCCTTCAATAAAGGTACCTACACTGATCATGCAGGGGTCGGAGGACCGTCTGTCCAACCCAGAGGGCAGCGACATCCTCTTTCAGAACATCTCTTCCATAGATAAGACACTCAAACGGTACCCGGGTCTTTTTCATGAAATATTCAACGAACCCGAAAGAGCAATTGTTTTCGAAGATATGCGTGTATGGATCGAGGCCCATCTCTAAACGGACCTTACAAGAAGCGACACTTAGTAACTGTTTGCGACCGTAGGAATAAATCCCCCATCGGGGTTTACCTCGAGAAAATAGCCTGCAGCCATGGACTGGAACGGCAATTTTGTGCCCGCTTCCATAAGAAATCCAATCATAAAAATAATCGGCAAGGCCCCGACAAAACCAACCGCCAGTTTGTTAAACAAAATCCGTTTCTGGACCTCTTCCTGCCGCTGCAAATACCTATAACAAAGCACAATCTGCCAGATCAAAATACTGACGGGTACGATTGCAATTAGTATACGGATCCTCAGCCCTATTTTGGGTATCTCTAGCTGCAAGAGGCCTAGAGACAACTATCAAAACAGCCACGGCGCAGATTGTCATGTCTGTTACTCTTTTTCTCAATGTTATCAATCCTTCACCGGATTATTGCCTCTCCAATCTAACCGTCTTATATTCAATTTGTGAAGTTTTCTTTACATTTTGATTTGAGGACTTCAAAATAAATTTCCCGCCGGAGGTTTTCTTACACAGGTAGCCAACCCGGGTTGAATCCTGCTAGTATAATGAACCTGATTTTGCAGGTGAAATCCTGCCGGTCAAGAAACACGAAGGCGAACGGAGTATAGATGCTTGCGAATTGGAAATCGCGCCCCAATCTTGCATTGGCCGCGCTTATAGGTATTACCGCTGTGTGGGGCGGCACATTCCTGGTGGTGCAGGACACGATCAAACGGATGCCCGTCATGGACTTCCTGACCGTGCGTTTCAGCGTAGCGACAGTCGTGATGTTCGCCGTCCGCCCCCATTGCTTCCGCGGGATAAGCCGGACAGCGTTAATTCGCGCTGCTGCTCTCGGAGTCGTGCTGGGGCTCGGTTATATCACCCAAACATACGGATTACAGCATACCTCCGCCTCCGTTTCGGGGTTTATCACCGGCATGTTCGTGGTCCTGACGCCTGTTATGTCATGGGGCCTTCTGAGGCGGGGAGCCAACCGCAACACCATTTTAGCCGTCATACTAGCCACAGTCGGCCTCGGCTTGCTTTCACTACACGGATGGGCTATAGGAACTGGAGAACTTCTAACCCTGGCCTGCGCGCTCTTTTTCGCCCTGCATATAGTCGGGCTGGGAGAATGGTCTGCCCAATATGACCCTTACAGCTTCGCATTAGTCCAAATCGGCGTTGTGGCGCTTATCACGCTGGGTGCAGCAACTCCAGAAGGAATCACGCTTCCTCCAGACGGAGCGGCCTGGGGGGCAGTTGCAATAACGGCCATCCTCGCTACCGCAGCAGGTTTCCTCATACAGACCTGGGCCCAGTCACTGGTACCTCCTACCCGTGCTGCGGTCGTCATGACCATGGAACCCGTTTTCGCAGGCTTATTCGGAGTGTTTATCGGGGGGAACCACCTGACGGCCCGTATCCTGAGCGGCGCGGTCTGCGTGCTTGGAGCCATGTTCATTTCAGAGCTCAAAAGAGCTCCCCCTCCCCCGAGGCTCGAAACCTGACCTTGATCTCGCCAAATTTTTAACCCTACAGACCCACCATTACCATTTCCTCGAACCGCCCAAGAATGAACGGCACTTTTTCCTTCCATTTACCAAAATGTCACGAATAAAAACCGGGGGGGTTTGTGGCTATGTAGTATCTATTTTACTATTTATATTGGTCTAATTGTAATTTTATTAGGATATTTTAGCTTGCAGTCAAGCACGATAATAA
>CAZMDI010000179.1:0-3648 GCA_964564995.1 uncultured Dehalococcoidales bacterium | reverse complement strand
AATACAAAAGGAGCAATAAGTGGCAAAAACGCTTTATATTCAGAGTGCGGCTAAAATAAAGGTCATAGGTTGCGGCGGTGCCGGGTGCAACGCAATTACGCGCATGGTTCGGGAGCAGATCCGGGGAGTGGAGTTCGTTGCTATGAACACCGATGCCCAGGCGCTCGCTATCACCGAAGCCCCCATTCGTATCCAGCTGGGTGAAAAGAATACTCGCGGCCTTGGGGCTGGCGGCGATAACAGGATGGGCCATGCCGCTGCGGAAGAAAGCCGTGATGAGATACGCCAGGTAGTAGCTGGCGCCGATATGGTTTTTATCACCGCTGGTATGGGCGGCGGAACAGGGACAGGTTCAGCGCCTGTTGTAGCTACGATGGCTACAGAAACTGGAGCCCTCACTATCGCAATCGTTACAAAACCCTTCGGTTTTGAAGGTACCCATCGCATGAAAGTTGCCGAAGAGGGCATCGCTGAATTGACTCCCAACGTGGACACACTGGTATTGATCCCGAATGATCGCCTTTTCGACATATGCGACCAGAAGACTGGAGTTGATGGGGCTTTCAAGTTGGCCGATGAGGTTCTGTGCAACGGCGTTCAGGCAATCGCTGAAGTAATCACTGTGCCCGGCCTCATAAATCTGGACTTCGCCGATGTACGCTCAGTAATGAAAGATGCGGGGCCTGCCTGGATGTCCATCGGACATGGAAAGGGTTCCAACCGCGCCGTTGATGCTGCCAAGCAGGCTCTTCAGAGCCCCCTTCTTGATGTCTCAATCGACGGATCAAAGGGCGTCATCTTTAACGTTGCCGGCGACAGCTCGTTGACCCTTTATGAAGTCAACGCTGCAGCCGACATCATCCGCAAAGCAGTTGATCCGGATGCCAACGTTATCTTTGGCGTTTTGGTTGATCCCAACATGAACAGTGAAGTACGCCTGACCCTGATAGCCACTGGATTCGCCACCAAAGAGGGTATGGCAGGGGCTGCCCGCGAGAGAGAAATCTTCCGCGCCCTCAGGAATATTAAGTCTGAGGAAGAACTGGAAGTGCCGTCTTTCATGCGCCAGCGCGGCATGCTCGCCAGCCGCCGCCCAGCTCCTGTTATCAATGCGACTTCTCCTAACAACGGAAAAAGTATCGGTATGGGGATGGGACGCCGCCCGACTCGTTAACTTGCCCTGCTCTTGTGGTAGGGAGGGTCAAACCTCCCTACCACTACTCCTGTTTCAATTCTTGCGGAGGTGGCACATGCCGGATATCGAATTCAAAAAAAACACTCAGATGATTGAGGAATTATGCAGGGACCATTATGCCAGCGAAATCCTGCATTTTTTTTCTCGCCATCCGTATGCCCGCTTCGATAAACAGGTACTCATGAGTGGATTAGGCTTGAGCGATAATAGGCGCATTGAAATAGCTCTCGAGAATCTGGCTAAACATAAACTCTTGGAAATGAAACCGGGCGATGGCGCTCCGTTTTATTGGCTGACCAAAAGCGAACCGTTACACTCGGCGGTTAAATTATCGCTTTCTCCAAAACTTCGTAAAACGGGAGAGACATTCGATCGTCTGGCGATGATGCAGTTCATGATGCCTTTAAACCCTGTACCGGCGACCGCGGGGTCTACGAGGTAGGATCAATTTAATAACGGCCATTTTGCTCATTTAACCAAAAGCCCTTTCTTTCGAGAGGGCTTTTTTCATTGTAATGAGGTTACAGCGAGATATTATTTTAAAGCTTCGTATGGAAGTTTGTATTTTCTCCCGAGGTTCAGCTGGGCCCTGTCACGAAGTTTCCCCAACAGGGCTTTTAGTTGCTGTCGTTCTTCTTTGCTCAGTATTGAAATTATTTCGTGCATCGGTTTCATCCCGATGGCCTGGTGATAAATCGCTTCGCCTTTTTCCGTCAGGCTGATTCGTATAAGATTTTTTTTATCAAGGCTTTTTTCCTTGACGACCAATCCCTGGACCACCATGCGGCTCAACAGGCTGGAAACCGTATGGGGCTCCCTTCCTAGCCAACGGGCTATTTCGGCAGGTGTTGCTCTTTCACCGATGGCCTTTATCGTAAATATGGTCCACCCTTGCATCAATGATATGCCCCACTTGGAGAGCTCAACTTCACCAGCGCTGAATAACAATGCGCGTGTTTGAGCCAGAAGTATCCAAAGATTAAAATCCTGGTCGAGAAAATCAGTCCTGTTCATGGGTTCTCCCGATGCTCGTATTTGATAGTCGTATGAATACAGGATTATAACACAATTCAATATTTGTCTAAGCATAGTTTGGAGTTTCAGTTGTAATACTCATATATTTTATTAGATATTTGTGGGTTTAGATCGTCAATGCTATATTGAGGCGGATATTATTTCGGAGGCTTTCACATGTCTGGTAATTGTCCCGGTCAAGATAGAAGGAATATTCGCTCCGCGATGTATAAATGCGAGAGTTGCGGGAATCTCGTCGAAATCTTTTCGGATGAGTCACGTTTTCGCTGTAAACAATGCGGTCATTATGTAAACAGAGAAAAGACCGTATCCTGCATCGAATGGTGTCCTTCAGCCAGGCAATGCCTTGGCGAAGATAGATGGCGAAAGATGACCGGCCAGGAAGAAAGTAACGAAGTAAAATGATATCCGAAAAAGTAGCTTTAGGCCCACGGCCTCTGGTATATCCCATGCCGGCTTTTTTGGTCGGGGCGCTTGTAAACGGCAAACCTAACTTTATGACGGCAGCCTGGGGCGGGATCGCTTGCAGTAACCCTCCGATGCTCACGGTCGCCCTGCAACATCACCGCTATACATACAGGGGGATCAAGGAAAATGGAACATTTTCGGTGAATATCCCTTCGATAGAGATCGTAACCGAAACCGACTACTGCGGAGTGTTTTCAGGTTCCAAAATGGATAAAAATCCGGTTTGCGGATTCAGGATTTTCTTTGGGAAACTGGAAACTGCCCCCATGATTGAACAGTGCCCCGTAAATCTGGAGTGTAAAGTTTTTCAGGTCATCGATCTGGGAAGTCATGCTTTGATAATCGGTCAAATTATGGAAACGTATATTACCGGGGACTGCCTTACAGATGGGCAGCCAGATGTTTGCAAAATAAAACCCTTTGCATTTACCCACGGCAACCCGTCGAACTACCAGGCTTTCGGCGAAGTGCTGGCTCCGGCTTTTAAGGTCGGTAAAAAACTGAAATACTTGTAATAACGAGCCGGCCACTGAACATTGATTCCGTAGCCGGCATCTAACCCTTGGTGCTAGTTAGTTTATTGCGCCCGATTTTTAAAGTAGCGTCCGCGACTGAACCTAATGACAGCCGCAATCATCCTGGTGGCTGTCAATTTCGCTTCCGGCTTCCCCCGGCATCTCAGCCAGTATTGAAAGAAGATCTTTCCTTCCTCTCTGGAAGGCCTTCAGATTGATATCGAGGATCTTTGACGGAAGGTGTTTCGAGATAGCTTCAGTCCACAATTCCGGATTGAACGGCGTCAGCATGGACAACGCCCCGAGCATCAATATGTTTAGGATTTTCGGATTCCCCATTTCTGTCGCATGAAGAGAGCCCTGAATGACGATCAAGTCCGCCTCGCGGTGTTTGAACAGTTGAATGATCTCACTGTCACCTGGGTAAGGCTCAAC
>CAZMDI010000178.1:0-3656 GCA_964564995.1 uncultured Dehalococcoidales bacterium | reverse complement strand
TGTCGCGCCGGAATGACAATTGTGATGTTAGGTTTACGAACAGCAACCGTCTGTCGACAAAGAAGGGCGAGTTACGAGATTGCCGCGTCGCTCCGCTCCTCGCAATGACAACAGGGGGACTCAATGACCATGGACTTGGAGTTTTGATGACATGCTACCCATCATACACCAGGGGAAAACTGATGCAGTATTCGGTACCATTCTCCCGTTTTAGTTCCAGTGTTCCGCTCAGCTGATGCACCGCCAGTGTTTGGATAAGCGACATACCCAGCGATTTGGTGCTGCTGAAGGTTACGCCCTCCGGCATACCCGCGCCATTATCGCCTAGAGCCATCTCGATCCGGCCATCTTTCTGGTGGATGATTATGTGGATCTGGCCAGCCTGCCCTGTTGGGAAAGCGTACTTCAAGGAGTTGGTGATAACTTCGTTGATGATAAGACCGCAGGGTATGGCAAAATCCAGAGAAAGCCCGATATCATCAACATCGATGATCAATCGGGGAGACTCGGCACTAAAGCTGGAGGACTTGATCAAATTACCCGTCAGGTCTTTTACGTACTCTTTGAGACTGATGCTGGCAAGGTTATCGGACTGGTAGAGTTTGTTATAAACCAGCGACATAGACTGGATGCGCTGCTGACTCGTCAGGAACATGCGTTTGTCGTCCTCGTCCTTGAGAAAGCCGGATTGCATCCGCAGCAAGCTGGAGATGACCTGCATATTGTTTTTGACACGGTGATGTATCTCTTTGAGGAGAACTTCCTTTTCCGCAAGAGAAGCCTTGATTCTGTTTTCATCTGCCTTGCGCTCGGTGATGTCCCGCAGAAACACAATTATCCTGCCGCCATTCTCAGGCCGGTACTGGACGCTGACGTCAACGTCAATACTGCCACCGTCTTTGCGGAGATGCCTGGTTTCAAAACGGTCCTGACCCGCTTCCATCAGGTGTTGAATATGCGCGATCGTTTCGTCATGATTTGCCTCGCCCTCTTGAGCAGGAAGAGATATGGTCAGCAGTTCGTCTCTGCTGTACCCGCTCATGCGGCAATAGCTATCATTTACTTCTAATAGATTGCCATTGGTGTCTGCCAGCCAATAGGCGTCTATGGCCGTTTCTATGACTGTCCTAAAATGTTCTTCACTGGCTCTCAGGGCATCTTCCGCATGCTTGCGCTTAGTGATGTCGGAAAATACCGTGGCAAACCAGCCAGGTTTGGGGGAGTAGACTGAAATGGAGAAAGTCTTATCCATGGGCTGAAAATAAGTTTCAAAAGAGCATGGTTCCCCGGTGCGGGCTACTCTTTCATATGTCTCCCAGTATGGGGGAGACTCAGTTCGATATGCCTCGGTCGACAGGAACCCAAGGATATCAGCGGCCTTGATGCCGGTTTGCATTTCAAAAGCGGGGTTGATGTCTTCGATACGGTAATCGATGGGCTGTCCTTCGTCGGAATATGTAATTTGATGCAGGGCCACGCCCTCCGTCATGTTTGAGAACAAAGAGTGGAACCTGTTTTCGCTTTCAGCTATCAACAACTCCGACTGCTTGCGCGCGGTGATATCCCTTGCAATAGTGGATGCCCCGATAATATTAGCTTCAGTGTCACTCATGGGCGATATGGAAAGCGATACATCGATCGTGCTCCCGTCTTTCCTGAGGCGTTGCGTCTCAAAGTGCTTGAATACCTTGCCCCGGGCAATTCCCTGCAGAATGCCAGGTATCTCGTCATACTTGTGGGGGGGAGCAAGCAGGGAGATCGGCTGACCCACAATCTCGGCGGCGGCATACCCGTAGAGCTTTTCAGCCCCCTTATTCCATGAAGTCACTATGCCGTCCAGGTCCTTGGATGTGATAGCGTCCTCAGAGCTTTCCACCAGGGTGGCAAAGTACCGGTTGGTTTGTTCGCTCTTACGCAGGGCCCAGTCTGTCTTTTTGCGTTCGGTGATATCACGATGATACGCAACAAACACCCTCTCCTTATTAAAAGAAAGGGACGAGGCGGCCACTTCTAACTCGATGATACGCCCGTCCTTGTGCCGATGCCTTACCTCGAAGAATAGATCTTCACCGCCAACAATCCGGCGCATCCTTTCTGGGTGAATGCTTGACAGGTCATCTACATCAAGAACCTGCAGATCGATGTTACGCAGTTCTTCAACTGTGTACCCATGCATTTTGGCGAAGGCCTCGTTCACTTCGGTGATTCTGGAATCGGGAGCGACATAGATGATGCCTTCAGCGGCTTTTTCAAAAAGAGTCCGGAAATGATCTTCGCTTTCCCGTAGTGCCTGCTCGACCTGCTTGCGTTCGGAGATGTCCTCACAGCCGCAAAACAGGCGGTATCCGCCGGAATGTGCATCCGCAACGACTCTTAAAGCCAGCTTCAGCCAGCGCACTTGACCATTTTTATGGTTTATACGCAATTCGCAGCTACGTCCCTCTCCCGGCACGAGCGAAGCGATATTTGAATCAAAGATTTGACCATCACCCGGGTGAACCATAAACTTCAAGGAGCCGTGCTGTTTCGTTTCTTCAGGGGAATAACCTGTTATTTCTTCGATGATACCGGTGATCCATTCGAAGGTGAAATCACCCTCGCCAGTTTTGATACAGGAGAACCGGAAACCGGAATTGACGCGCGAAAGATTGTAATAGAATTCTTCATTCTCTCGCAGCAACGTTTCCGTATAAATACGGCGGAAAGCGGCTGCCGCCTGGGCAACCAGATCTTCAATGAGCGACAGGTTGGCCTCAACGTCACTCTTTGCATCTGTCAAAATAACTATACTGCCGAGATAGATCTGATGGTGCACGAAACCCATGGAATACACGAAGCGGATGTCGAGCAAGCGTTCCAGCGCGGCGCAGACCATTTTGGGAAACTTGTTAACCAGTATCGCATGGATGCCACCCGCCATGAGTTGCAAACGGCCACAGCGGAGCCCTGCCAGTTCCTCCGATGTCATATCCTTCACGGGGTAATGTGTTTTCAGAGGGTCCGTGCCGATAAGACCCAGAGCAGCATCTATGAGCTTACGATCCTCAAACCCCTGTGTGGCTTTGAGGCTGAGTGTTTGCGCGGCATCGTCCATGAGTGTTACCGCGACGTAACCCTTTCCGACGATAGCCTTGACCTGTTTGCACAACAAGTCGGCCACCTCTTCGCTGGTTTCCATCTGGTTGATGCGGAGGGATGTTTCGGCTAACAGTTTCAGTTGTTCAAGGTGTTCCAGGTTCGGATCCTCTTTACTGTTGCCTGGTTTGCCCAAACTTGTCATTCTTTCGCTCCGACTCAATGCGTATATGGTGTCTATCCAAATTATCGACAACCTCTACGCGCAAGAAAATTTCGCATTTCGGGTATTTTGACAAACAGATACCTTAATGCCCTTTCAACTTAGCATTATCTTTTAAAACACCTGAGTTGAGAAGAGCTAAGCAGGCCCACCTTGGTGGCCCTTTAGGGTCATATTGCCCATACCGTGGTCAAAAGATATCTATCAGATGGCGGCACGGCGAGGGAACGGGGAACGGGAATGGCAAACTTCCACCGGTTAACGCCCGAGCACAAATAATGCTGGAGTACGAGATTGCCGCACTCGCTGCGCTCGTTCGCAATGACAGTGGTTTTATCCGGGATTGTCGGAGGCACGG
>CAZMDI010000177.1:0-3680 GCA_964564995.1 uncultured Dehalococcoidales bacterium | reverse complement strand
GTACTGACATATTCGCTGGACAATTAGACTGACAGATTCGCTGGACAACAACATATGCTTAAGCGTGTTTTACGTCTAAAAATTACATAAAAATGTTATACGAATCTGGTCCCGAAATTGGCTTTAAAAGATCATATTCGGAAAAACGTGCGGAGGATAGGTTATGTTCCCAAGCCCAAGTAACGTTTTTTGGCCTGTTCGTCGTTAAGTAATGCCCCGGCAGGCCCTTGCATGATGCATTTGCCCTCTACCAGGATATATGCCCTGTTTGCGAAAGAAAGAGCCCGCTTGACGTTTTGTTCAATCATAACTAAAGCTGTGCCGCTTTGTCGTACAAGAGTGAGCTTGTCAAGTATGCCTTCTACGGACTTGGGGGAGAGAGAGGCTAATGGCTCATCTAGCATCAATACCGAGGGTTTACCCATCATGGCGCGAGCTATGGCCAGCATCTGGCGCTCGCCACCTGAGAGCGTTCCGGCATAAGATTTTGCTCGATGTTTCAGTTCGTGAAAAATCTCGAAGATACCCTCTATCTCTGAGTCAATCTGGGAATGATCGGAGCGTGTATAGGCTCCCATTTGGAGGTTTTCAGTGATGGTCAGGTTGGCAAAAACGTTGTTGGTCTGAGGTATATACCCTATGCCTGAGGAGATCATCTTGTCCGCCGGCCTGCTAGTGATTTCCTCACCCTTGTAGAACATTTTGCCGCTGAGAAACTGGGCGAACCCGAAAAAGCTTTTCAGCAGGGTGGATTTGCCACTCCCGTTGGGTCCAACTATGGCTACTATCTCGCCGGCTTCAACTTCCAGCGAAACCCCGTCGACGATGACTATATCGCTATAGCCGGCGCGAACGTCAACTGACGCAAATATCGGTGCCACCCGGTTCGCCTCCGATGTAGATTTCATAAAACAACGGGCTGGCGGCCACTTCAGCCGGCCGGCCTTCCAGAACTATCTTGCCGCGGTCCATCACATAAACCCAGTTGGCAAATTCCATTACCAGTTCCATGCGATGTTCAATAATCAATAAACTCATACCGCTGTGGCGGAACATCTCGATTTTTTCGAATATTTTTTTAGCCAGGATTGGATTGACTCCTGCCGCTGGTTCATCGAGAAGAAGCAATTTGGGCTCTGCCATTATTGCGCGACTTATTTCCAGCAGTTTTTTCTGACCGCCAGAAAGGGATCCTGCAGGTTCATTGGTAAGTCGTGTCAGGTCCATCAGCTTTAGAGTGTCCGTGGCTTTTTGCAGCATCGTCTCTTCTTGTTCACGCCATTTTTTGCGTGAAAAGAGACTTCCGGCAATCCTGTCTCCCCTGTTGCCCCGTGCTGCTATGAGCATGTTGTCGAGCACGCTCATCTTGTTGAAGAGACGGGGGAATTGGAACGCATGCACGATGCCGCGCTCGAAAATTTCATTAGGCTGAAGTTCGTCGATGCTCTCGCCTTCGAAATAGATACTGCCTTCATCGGCGCGCTGGAGCCCGAAGATGGTCTTGAGCAGGCTGGTTTTGCCGCAGCCGTTTGGCCCTACGAGGGCAATGGTAGTACGACGGGGTATGTCCAGGCTGGCGCCGGCTACAGCGCACAAGCCGCCATAGTTTTTTACTACGTCGCGTACCCTGAGTATCATCGGATCGATTTTAGACATTTCCTGGCACTTTCAGTTTTGGTGGTTTCACCGGACTCTCCTTAAGAAGCCCGCTAGGGCGGTAGAAGAGTACGAGGATGATAAGGATCCCAAACAGGATATATTGGATGTTAATTGGGTCCAGGGGAAGATGGACGTAGTCCTTTAAAATGGCGGCACTCTTTTGGAAAATCTGTACTACAGCGGCTCCCAATATTACCCCCAGATTGTTGCCTGGACCACCTAGCATTACCATCATCCAGATGGTAAAGGTAAGGAATGGTAAAAATGATCCGGGTTCGATATGCGCGCTGTATTGTGCGAATAGAGCGCCACCTATGCCTGCGATGGCCGAACCCATAACGAAAACCTGAGCTTTATAACGTTGGATGTTTTTTCCGTAAGACTGTGCAGCCGTCTGGTCTTCTCGTATGGCGCGCATGATGCGTCCGTAGGGTGAATTCGCCACCAATTGTGAGAAGACGAAGCATATACCTAGAAATGCGAAAGCCAACCCGATATTGGCAACGCGAATGGCCATGAGGGTTTGAAAGTGAAATAGCTGTGTGATGGAAATTCCGTTATAGCCGCCGCCGATTCCCTGGTTCTGGATTATGGTTCGTAAAATCTCTCCCGAGGTCAAGGTTACAATTGCAAGGTAATCCTCTCTAAGGCGTAGTGCGGGAAGCGACACTAGAAAGCCGAACGCAGCTGCGGTTGCGGCTGAAGCTGCCATACAGACACCGAAGTTAATGCCAGCTTGTGCAAGGATGGCATACGTGTAGGCACCAACCATGAAGAAAGCGACTTTCCCGAAATTGCTCAGACCGGTGAATCCGTATTCCATGTTGAGGCTGATTGCCGCTATCGAATAGATACCAATCATGACTACCATGTCCAACAGATTCATCAGAAGACCGTAGGTCATATTAGTTTCCCTTGAAAAGCCGGGTCAGGCCCTCGGGTTTTATCAGTAGCACTACTATCAGAATTACGAAGGATATAGCTGTGCGGTAATCAGAGGCTAGGCCGAATTGAGCAAGAACTACCACCCCCACGTTTTCCGCTAATCCGATGATAAATGCGGCAGCTATGGCCCCGTAGAAACTCCCAATCCCGCCTAGCACTGTTACCGCGAAGACAGAAAGAAGAATATTCCAACCCATGGTAGGTGAAAACGACGCTTTTAATCCAATGAATAAACCGGCCAAGCCAGCCAGCCCCGCCGAAAGGAACCATGTTGTTAAGAGAACTCTCCCGGTATTGACGCCTGACGCCATAGCTAATTGCGGGTTGCTCGCTGTCGCACGTATGGCTCTTCCGATATTTGTCTTTGTGAGAAGTAGTTGCATGGAAACCCCAGCGACAAGAGCTGCTACGATTGGCAAAATCCATGGGATATATATACGGAAAGGCCCGGCGTTGGACGCCGCTGGCCAGGAAAGGGTAAATGACTGAGTGCCACCCGGCCAAATTTCGATTATCACATACCGGATGATGAAACCGAGTGCCATCGACGCTATCATGAGGTGGATCAGGCTGGAACCGCGGCGCAAAAGAGGGCCGAATATTATTTTATAACTCATCAGCCCGAGGCTACCTGACACCAGAAATGCGCATAGTATGCACACCAATACTGTTAGTGGTAAAGGAAAGTGCAGTAAATTGGAAATGAAGAAACCTGTGTATGCACCGAGAGTCATGAACTCTGCGTGAGCAAAATTGGGAAATTTGGATAACCCGTAAGTGAGGGTAAGCGCCACTGCCGAAAGCAGATATACGCTTCCGGTTTGTATGGAAAATAACAAAATCTGCGCCCAGGGTGTATTTGCCATTCTACCTAAACCAATATATTTGATGACGTATAAACGGCGAATAAAAACCGTGGAAAATTATAACACAAAGCGGGTAGTCGTATGCAACCATATAAACCGGGTTGTCGAATCGATGCGGTGGGATGCCTTTTCCCTCTTTAACTGTCCGGGTATGCCATCGGCAATTTCACGGGGTTGTGATTTAAATCGCCTTGTGGAATACTTCCGTGA
>CAZMDI010000176.1:0-3687 GCA_964564995.1 uncultured Dehalococcoidales bacterium | reverse complement strand
TTCAACCGAAAGCAAATGAAAACAACAACCCGAACACTATCAAAGCAAGCACAAGCCAGGTAACGATGATTACATTGAATATTTCATGTTCGTTCATCGCGGTTTCACCTGCAGTTTGCCCTCTTCGACCATCCATGCTAGTGTGTCGCAAATTGTTTGTTCTATGGGCCTCGGGTGGTAGTTCAATTCTGATTCAGATTTTTGATGGCTGATGTTTTTGTTTGAATTTACAGCTATTATGGACGCCCGGGTGAACAGCGGGCGTTTTCCGCGGATGTGATCGTAAGCTGTAACAACGGGTGCGCCTGCTCTCGCAAGCCATAGGGGGCAGGTGAATGAAGGTTGTCGGGTGCCGGTATCCGCCTCGACTATTCCGGCTATTTCGACAAGTGAAGCCCACCGCCCACCGAGTATGTACTTTGACCCTGAGGGAGCCAGCTTTTCGGCCTGAATGGCTCCGAAGACAACGTCGCGCACATCCACCCAGTCGAAACCACCATCGATTAGCGCCGGCAGTTTCCCGTTGGCCATAGAGATCAGCATCTGTCCCTGGTGTGAGGGATGGAAGTCGAAGGGTCCGATAACGGCCGTAGGGTTCACGATGACCGCATTCAACCCGTTTTCAATGGCCAACCTGACTTCAGTTTCGCCGGCGGCTTTGGACCTGTCGTAAGGCGGGTGTTTTTTGGAGGTGGCAAACGGGCTTTTTTCATCCACCGGGATGTTCACCGGTTTTTGTTCAAGGGCATCGATAGAGCTGAAGTGCACTAAACGACGCACGTCGTTTTTCAGGCAAGCTCGGGCAGTGTTTCTCGTACCGATAGTATTTATGGAGTGAAGGTCGTCCCACCCGCTGGTCTCGATGGAGACCATGGCCGCCAGGTGATATACCGCATCCGCGCCTTTGATTGCTGCGTTCAGCGAATCCGCGTCGCGGACGTCGCCCTGAATTTTTTCAACATCCAGTTCATCGAGGGTGGCCGAATTGTTGTGGGTCAAAACCCGGACATTCCGGCCTTCGTTCAGCAAAGTGCGGACAAGATTGTTTCCGACATGTCCGCTGGCGCCGGTTACGAGGGTAAACATCTCAAATCAGGTTTAAAGATGTAGTATCTTGCTGAGAAACAGTTTTGTTCTTTCATGCTGCGGGTTGGAAAAAAAGTTTTGGGGGCTGGCTTCTTCCAGTATCTGTCCTTCGTCCATGAAAATTATCCGTCTCGCGGCAGCCCTGGCAAAACCCATTTCGTGTGAAACCACCACCATCGTCATCCCTTCGTGGGCCAGGTTTGTCATCACATCAAGGACTTCTTTGATCATCTCCGGGTCAAGGGCACTGGTTGGTTCATCGAATAACATTATTTTGGGATTCATTGCGAGGGCACGGGCGATGGCCACACGCTGCTGCTGGCCCCCTGAAAGCTGCATGGGGAAAGCCTCGGCTTTGTCGGGGATGCCTACTTTTTTCAATAATTTATTGGCGACTTCTTCGGCTTCCTGTTTGGGGCGATTACGTACAACGCGTTGGGCCAGGGTTAGATTCTGCATGACCGTCAGATGAGAAAAAAGGTTAAATGATTGGAAAACCATGCCGACTTCACGGCGCACGGCATTGATATTTTGAGCGCTGTCGAGGGCAATGCCGTCAACTGTTATTTTGCCGGCATCGTATTCTTCGAGCCGGTTGATGCATCGCAGGAGAGTTGACTTGCCTGAGCCAGACGGGCCGACAATTACTACAACTTCGCTCTCGCTTACATTCAGGCTAACTCCACGCAAAGCCCGGATGCGCCCGAAGTGTTTTACAACATTCTCAATCTGTATTATGGGCGGCATGGGTTACCTTTCAAAGCGGGTTCTCTTCTCCAGCCAGGACACGAGTCTGGAAGAAAACAAGGTTAGAATCAGGTACATAAGGGCCACGAATAACCATACCGGGATGGGATTAAAGTGCGTCGCCATGTATTCCTGGCCGCGCCGGGTCATGTCTGCGACGGCAACGACACTGACCAGCGAAGAATCTTTGAGAAGTGAGACAAATTCGTTGCCCACAGGCGGGAGGACTACCCGAATAGCCTGCGGCAATATGATATGACGCATGGCCTGAAAATACGACATTCCAAGGGAACGGGCTGCTTCCATCTGCCCTTTGGGGATGCTCTGGATGCCGGCCCGGAAGATTTCGCTCATGTAAGCGCCGTAACAAAAAGTCAGGCCGACTACTGCCATAGCCAGCGGGTTTGCCCGGTAGTTCATAAGAAAACTGATTCCAGTGTCATTGCCGAGTGTCTGGATTACCGAGGGGACCACATAATACCATATGATTAACTGGACTAAAAGAGGGATACCGCGGACTATTTCAACGTAGAGGCTGGAGAGGCCGTGGAATATAAAATTCTTGGAGAGTCTTCCTAGCGCGCCTACCATGCCGACTATCAGCATTAGAAAATATGAGGAAAAAGTAACGCTGGCAGTAATTTTTATACCCGGCAGGATGAAATGGAAGATGCTCTTGTAATCCGGCTGGGTGAAAATCAGAACCAGTGCAAGGGCTAGTGCAAGGGCTACGAGCCACCACCACGGATCCATATAGGTGCTTGGTTCGGCACCGGGGATCAGTGCAAGCTTGCGTTCCTCTTCAGCAACGAGGGGTGGTTTTATTTCCAACTTTGTCTTTCGTAAGAACGGAGGGGAATTTCCCCTCCGTTCTTAATATTTTATTGAAATTAATTTTAGCTCGTGAGCCATTTGGTAACCAGGGTATCTATGGTGCCTGCCGCTTTTACGGCCGCGAGTCCCTGGTTGATCTTGGCTAGCAGCTCGGTTTTATCTTTAGCGACAGCTATACCGTAATTTTCCGTGGTCAGTGCGTCCCCCACAATCTTCAGTGTGCTTGCATTTTTATTGGCGTAACTGTTTGCGATTGGGGTGTCACAGATTACTGCATCGATCTGACCATTTAGAAGGTCCTGAATGGCGAGGCCTATCTGGTTATAAGTTTTCACGGTCGCGCCTTTTACGCCGTTAGCTAGAGTCTCGCCTGTGGTGCCCAATTGAGCGCCTAGCGTCTTGCCTTGCAGGCTGTCGGCGTTGGTGACGGATGTGTTATTTTTCTTGGTCACTATCATTTGACCGGCTACATAGTAAGGGTTAGAAAACAGCATGGATTTGGACCGGTCGTCGGTTATGGTGATAGAGGAGATGGCGGCATCATAAGTCCCCTGGGCCATCCCGGCCAGCAAAGGGTCGAACGCAACGTTCTGGTATTCGATTTCGATGCCGGCGCTCTTAGCTATGGCGTCCATCAGGTCTATGTCAAAACCAACAATCTGGTTCTGATCGTTAACATATTCAAAGGGCGGCCAGGTTGCATCGGTAGCGATGATGTACTTGGTGCTAGCCTTGCTACATGAGCCTGAAACCAGGGTGCTCAGCAAGACGAGCAATGCTAAAGAACTCCAGAGTAACCTTTTCAACTAATATTCCTCCTTCTGTATATTACCAATTATTTTCAATTAACTAGAATTGGACGATCAATAATTTACACTGCGACTTAGGAAAGATACTCATTGCAGATTTCCAACAGTCGAATGGCAAGAGTGTACTACCTTTTTTATCAGAATGTCCATAGGCTGTTACTTTAAAAGATGTTATTCAGGCATGAATGCCGTGTTATTTATTTAATGAAAC
>CAZMDI010000175.1:0-3689 GCA_964564995.1 uncultured Dehalococcoidales bacterium | reverse complement strand
ACCAGAACTTTTTGACGTCACACCCTCCCAGTCAATCGTCCTGGATCTTCGCCTCGATGAACTGGCTCGTATAGGGTTTCTTATTGAGGGATTTGGGGTCAATACTTTCGTTGCCCGGACAATACCCGCCTTGCTGTCAGCGAAAGATTGGAAGTCGATGCTGCGCGAGCTACTGGACACAGAGGGGCGGGATCGGTCTGATTTTATGGACCGGATGATGGCCCTGGCTGCTTGCCATAGCGCCGTGCGGTTCGGGCAAGCTCTCGGGGAAGACGAGATGAGAAGCCTGCTCAGGCAACTCGAACAGGCTGATTTGCCGAATGCCTGTCCCCACGGCAGGCCTACACTTATCTGCTTGACTAACGATCAGCTATTGAAAGAATTCAAGCGGGCCTAGGAATCTTTTTTTGACTACCCGGAGAAAGCTGGATTATTCCGTCGGTTTCGGACTGCTTCCCGGTTTTACAAGAGGCAATCCGCGCTTGCATAAAGGGCACCCTTCAGGCCTGTAGGCAGGGGTGACCGAGCGCAAACAGCTGAAGAGCGGGGATCTGAAGTTAAGGTCCTGTCCGGAGCGGTCAACCAACACTCCGATACCCGTGACGCACCCGTTCCTTGTTGCAACAGCCTCGAGGACCTCGTTAACCGATTTCCCTGTTGTAAGCACATCATCGACAACAAGCACACGTTCGCCGTCATTTAGTACAAATCCCCGGCGGAAAGTGCGTTTGCCGTTATCTTCCTTCTCGGCGAAGATACACCGCACACCAAGTTGCTTGGCAACTTCAAAAGCCAGGATAATACCCCCTGTGGTCGGACCGGCCACAACATCGATGCGTTCATTGCGGAACCGGTCGGCAATCATCGAACAGAGTATTTGCGTGTATTCCGGGTGTTCAAGGATTCGGAATTTTTCCCAGTAAACAGGGGAATGTAGCCCTGATGTTAACAGAAAATGCCCATCAAGGACAGCCCCTGTTGTGCGGAACATGGCTTCCGTATCGCTTATTGGCGGGTTCGTCATGGGATTTTCCTCCGCTTTCATTGTGAAAATTTGTAATTGGGCGCGGCGCCGAACTTGCTGAACGGCCAGGTTACCCACCATCCTTTTCCAACGATGTCTTTGAGGGGAACGGTATAACCAAGGTGGGAATCACCGGAATTATTACGGTTATCTCCCATAACGAAATAGTTGTTCTGCGGGATAAAATCGCTTGTGTAAGAATATCCGGGTGGTTCGGCGATATACGGCTCCGCGAGCGGGACCCTGGTCCCGTCGGCGCTGATGATAGTGACCGTACCATCTTTTATCTCTACTTTTTCGCCTGGCATGCCGATAACACGCTTGATGTAGTCGAGCGGCGACCCTAGTGATGCGGGCGGGACGAATACGATGATATCTCCCCGCTGTGGAGTATGCCCGAATTTATAAGCCAGTTTACTAATAAATAATCTCTCACCGATAGAGAGGGTTGGTTCCATGCTGCCACTGATAACCTGGGTATTTTGAACGGTGTAGTGAATCCCGAGGAACAGGATCAATGCCATCAGCAGAGTAACCGTGATTTCTCTTAAAACAGATTTCATTTTCACACCTTAGTATAACGCATAATTTGGAGCATAGCTCATATTTGAAATGGGCCAGGTGATGGCCCAGGCTTTGCCAACGATATCTGCCAGGGGTACCGTCCAACCGGCGCGGGAATCATTGGAATTGTCGCGGTTGTCCCCCATCACGAAATACTGACCGGACGGGATGATGTTTCCTGTATAATTTTGTGTGGAGGGAGTCTGCACGTACGGCTCCTGAAGCGCGGACACACCATCGGCCGAATGTACATACGTTATTCCCCCCCTGAGTTCGATGCTCTCGCCAGGCAGACCTATTATCCGTTTAATATAGTCCATGGAACTTGATTTATCCGGGGGATCGAGAACCACAATGTCGCCCCGATGTGGAAGTTTGCCGAAACGGTAAGCCAGTTTGTTGATCAATACTCTTTCTCCTGTGTGAAGTGCCGGCTGCATGCTCGGGCCGATCACCTCAGGGTTTTGTATCGAATATTGGGCACCGAGAAAAAGCAATAAAGCGACTAAAATGGTGATAAATATATCACGCACGAAACTGCTCAAACTTCAAACTCCCAGCCAATTGATAAAGTATACTACTGTATTCAATTTATGGCTAATACCGCTGCTGAAATATAAAACTGGCATCGGCAAATTCCTCTGTTTGAATCAGAAACAGGTTGAAGGTTAGAACTAACTAATTTGCAAGTTCTGCGTTATAATGTGTCGAAGGCATATTGCTGTCAACGAAAGCGAAGGAGATACACATGAGAAAGGGTTTATTGTTATTTATAACGGGGATTTCGGTTGTTACCCTGGCTCTTGGCGCCTGGGGTTGCGGTACGTCCTCAACCGGGGGAGGGACGGAATCCGGATCATCCGTGATCAATCAACAGAATACCGGTATATGGGTAACTGGCGTGGGGAAGGTTATGGTAATTCCCGACTTGGCCGTTGTCAGTCTGGGGGTCCAGGCCCAGGCTTCAACGGTTGCTGATGCTCAACAGCAGGCTGCTGTGTCGATGACCAGCATTATCGCGGCCCTAAAAACCAACGGTGTCGCTGATAAAGATATTGCGACTCGGGGATATAGCATCACCCCGGTATACAGCTATAACCCTACGACAGGCAAACAGACGCTCGAAGGCTATACATCCACTAATACTTTTAACGTTAAGATCCGCAATGTGGGAAATGCAGGGGTAGTGATAGATGCCGCGGCCTTAGCCGGTGGCAATAACTCTATTATCAACAGTGTTACGTTAACGGTCGATCAACCTGAACAATACAACGATGCCGCTCGCAAAGCAGCTGTGGCCGACGCTGCGAACCGGGCCAAGCAACTCGCCAATCTTAGCGGCGTAAAACTAGGCAGAGCCACTTATATCAACGAGACACTAAATAATACTCCTCAGACTATTTACTTTGATTCGGGAGTGAAAAGCGCGTCTTCAGTGTCGACTCCAATCACTCCGGGGGAAACTGAAATCATTTTGACCGTACAGATGATATACAGTATCTCCTGACAGGTCGATTCAAGTAAAAAAAGGTGAGCCCGGACCAGGGCTCACCTTTTTTGTTTTTTAAAGCTTTAACTTGTAATTTGCACTTTCAAAAAAGAGAGTGATAGAATGTGCGCACTATGGACTTCATGGAACAGGCCGTCGCGCTGGCAAAGTTAGCACAGGGGAATGTTGCTCCCAACCCTGCCGTGGGTGCTGTGCTGGTAAAGAATGGGGTTGTCGTAGGACAGGGCTTTACCCAACCTCCTGGAGGCCAGCACGCCGAGATAGTGGCTATCGAACAAGCTGGAACCGAAGCTTCCGGTTCTACGCTGTATGTTACTTTGGAACCGTGTTGCCACTTCGGACGCACTCCGCCGTGTACCCGTGCAATTATCCTTGCGGGCATAAAAGATGTGCACGCTTCGATGATGGACCCGAATCCGGGTGTCAGAGGTAAAGGTGTCAGTGAACTTGAGGATTCAGGGATTAAAGTAACCTTGGGAGAGCATCAGGAACAAGCCCTCCAGATAAACGAAGCTTATGCCAAATATATCACGATCGGGATGCCTTTCGTTACAATCAAATTTGCTATGAGTCTGGACGGCAAAATAGCAA
>CAZMDI010000174.1:0-3704 GCA_964564995.1 uncultured Dehalococcoidales bacterium | reverse complement strand
ATTTACGCAGAATCTCGAGTTTGCGCGACTGTTCAGTATCCGATGCCGAATAACGTTCCGAAAAGGCGGAGACATCCATCGGTGTCAAGCTGTCAACCGGCTTTTCCCCGTGGAACCAGCTCACAAAGTGCATGACCTCGGGAGCCGAGGTTTTAGAGACGTCTGACGGCAACCCTTTCAAAAATTGAGTAGCGGCATCGTTCAACGTTATTTTGGATTGTTCATCTGCCATTGGATTTCACCTCTTCCGATTTATCAGAGGGCACCTTGATTGGCGGTATATTGCGCCTCCGAAGTAACTCTCTTATTACGTGAAGAATAGCACTTCCATGCCAGTCGAAGCCAATCCCGCTCGATTCGGAGAGTCTGTCCACGATGCTTCTTTTTTGGGCCTCTTTGATCACCCTGTCTATTGCGCTGTCCGCCAGCATTCCATAAAGACGCGAAGCCCAGGTGCCCAAGCGGAGTTCGCTAGCCAGCAGCTTCTTCCATTCTTTTTGGTAGGAACTTAGATACACAGAGGAGAAATCGGATGCACTCATTGCGTTGTGCAAAACGGATGCCGCCATGTCCGCGCACAGGAGGCCGAAATAAATGCCTCCTCCCGTAAGGGGTTTTACTTGGCCAGCAGCGTCGCCCGCAAGCATGATCCGTGCGCCGTATGTTTTTCTGGGTACCGAGAGCGTAACTCCGCGGTAAGAAAGCTTGCCTGTTAGCGATGATATTTTGCCTCGGCTTTGGAGAAGATAAACCAGTTTTGCCAGGCGTTTGTCGGCCTCCCGTTCCGTTAGAAGGCCCACGAGGGCGCCTGAGTCGACTGTTGGCACCACCCACGCGAAGAACCCGGGCGCTATGCCGTTTCCTAGATAAACCTCCACCTCTTCGATTGTGGGGGCTTGAACTTCCACCTGCGCCCCGACGGCGCGGCGCTTCGGTTTCCCGAACCCGGCTTGCTCTGGCAGCCTGGAAGAAAACCCGGTGGCCAGGAGGACCGCACGGGCTTCGAACATCAGGTGGTTTCCCTTATTTTCGGCGGTGACCACGACCTGGTCGGGTTCAACCTTGATTGAGGTGACATGGTGGGCCATGAAGTAATCGGCGCCCTGGTCTTGGGATTCGCGGGCCATGAATGCGTTATACGCGCCCCTGTCGATTACGGCAGCCTGCATGTCCGAGCGTTCGACCCTGAAAGGTTGCGCCAAAGGAGGGTAAACCGTTGCGCTCCTGAGTTCTCTCAATATCAAACTCGGGGGAATGCTGAAACGGGAGATACATTCCCTGCTGACTATCCCGGTGCAGCAGACCTGCCCACCCACAGAGGTGTTCTTTTCGAGCACAGCCACCTGGTGTCCGGCGGCTGCGAGTTTATATGCTGCGCGGCAGCCTACCGGACCTCCACCCACTACCATAAAATCATATCTGTGCAATCGGCCCTCTCCCAATATTCAGTCAGCAAAATTATATCACAGCAGCCCTGTTCCCGATTACCGTCGAAGTATTGAAATAAACTTTATGTCAATTTAAATGATTTGATAACATCGCCTGCCATTTCCTTTTTATAGTGTCGAAACGATATTGGCGGATGCCGTTTCCGCTGAAAACGACCAGGGTTAAATTGCCGATATCCCGACCCCGTGTTAGAATACCAGTCCAATGGAAAACCGCGAACTCAAATACTGGCTTGGGTTCAGTCTGATTCCCGGCATTGGCCCGGTGCGATTCGGACAACTTGAGGCTGCTTTCAAAACCCTCGAAGCGGCATGGCAGGCCGATCCCACCGAGCTCAAACACGCAGGGATAGAAGAGACCCTCTACCACAACAACCTCGAAAACCGCCCCAAAATCAACCTCGAAGCAGAGATGGATAAACTGGACAGGCTCGGGGTCCGCCTCCTTACCTGGCACGACGACGCATTTCCCGCCAGGCTCAAGGAGATATACGACCGCCCTGCCCTTCTCTTCGTTAAAGGCGAGATAAAGCCTGAAGACGAATGGTGCGTAGCGGTTGTGGGTTCCCGCCAGCCGACATTATACGGTCGGCAAGTGGCGGACGAGATGGCTTCAGGGCTGGCCAAGAGCCAGATAACGGTCGTCAGCGGACTCGCCAAGGGCATCGACGCCATAGCCCACCAGGCGGCCATGACCTCGGGCGGACGCACACTGGCAGTTGTCGGCGGCGGGCTCGATTCCATCTATCCCGCGGAGAACACGATGCTTTCGAAGCGAATCGTCGAACACGGTGCAATCATCAGCGAATACCCTCCCGGGACTCGCCCCCGCCCAGAGAATTTCCCACGCCGCAATCGTATATTGTCCGGTTTGTGTCTCGGCGTACTGGTCATTGAAGCAGCCGAGACCAGCGGAGCACTCATAACCGCCCAGTTCGCCATCGAGCAAAACAGGGAGGTTTTCGCCATCCCCGGCAGCATACTTTCCCTCTCCAGCAAGGGCACGAACAAGCTTATCCAGGAAGGCGCGAAGTGCGTAACCCGCACTGGTGATATACTTGAGGAACTAAATCTTACGGCGATAGCCCGCCAAATAGAAATAAAAGAAGTGATTCCTGCCACCCGCACCGAGGGGGTTCTGCTTGAGCACCTAGGGGCCGAGCCCATTCACATCGACGAACTCTGTCGTTCCTGCAGCCTGCCGGTTCACACTGTAAGTGGCACATTGGCTATAATGGAACTCAAAGGCATGGTCAAGCAGGTTGGTCCCATGCTTTATGCATTGGTGAGAGAATCAGACGAAAATTACGCACTCGCGATAGACTAGGAAGAGAGTATTTTATGGCAAAAACAGACCTGGAAAAAGTGAAAACTCCGGCAAAGGCCAAAACGGCCGCCCGCAAGCCGGTTAAAAAAGCCGTCATAACGACGGTCGCTAAAGCTAAAACAACGACAGCGAAGGCTAAAACCCCGGCCAAAATAACCACCAGAAGCGGGCACTATAAGCTGGTGATAGTCGAATCACCTGCGAAGGCCAAGACCCTTACGAAGATGCTCGGGAAGGGCTACGTCATCAAGGCCTCCCTCGGGCACATACGCGACCTGCCCAAGAGCCGCTTCGGCGTCGACGTCGATAACAACTTCGAGCCAAAATATGTAGTTTCGCGCGAAAAAGCCGCCACGGTCAAAGATCTCAAGCTAGCCGTGAAGGGGGCTTCGACTGTCTTTCTGGCGACAGATCCTGACCGCGAAGGGGAAGCCATCGCCTGGCACCTCGAGCAGGCGACGCACGTCGGCGACATCCCGTACCGCCGCGTTTTCTTTCACGAGATCACCTCCGAAGCGATCAACGAGGCCTTCAAACACCCGCGCGACGTGGACATGAACCTCGTCGACGCCCAGCAGGGACGCCGCATACTCGACAGGCTGGTGGGCTACAAGCTGTCCCCACTCCTGTGGAGCAAGATACGCAGGGGGCTTTCCGCGGGCCGCGTGCAGTCGGTTGCTGTAAGAATAGTAGTCGACCGTGAACGGGAGATACAGAAGTTCGTCCCGGTGGAATACTGGACCATCTCGGCCCGGCTCTTGAAGAAAACCACCTTGAAGCCCGAGTTCCGCGCCCTGCTGGTCGGGCTCTCCGACGGCAAGAAACTGCCCGTGAACGACGAGAAAACGGCCGCGGATATCAAAGGCGAACTGGAAAAAGCAGAATATTCGGTCCTTAAAATAGCCACTAGGCAGGCGAAACGCAGCCCT
>CAZMDI010000173.1:0-3724 GCA_964564995.1 uncultured Dehalococcoidales bacterium | reverse complement strand
CCAGGTTTGAGCGCCCAGTTCAATGCACATACTACTTTTCCCTGCTCGGCCTGACCCGTCAGATCATGCAGCGATCAGACCGATACCGCAAAATCGAAACTGTTTGAACCAAACGGCAGGCTCCGCATGTCCGCCTGCACCAGGCGTGCCGAAAAACCATGCTTTTTGGAGAATTTATCGGCCAGTCTGAGCATCCCGGCTGAATAGTCCACGCCGACCATTTCGAAACCCTCTTTAAAAGGTAAAAAGTCCGCCCCGTGGCCGCAACCAAGGTTAAGGAGTATCCCCTTTTGCCAGCGTGACGCCATTGCCTCCAACTCTGCCTTGAAAATTGTGTAGTGGCGGAAGTTGTACCAGGAGGCCGCGATGGCGTCGAAAGCGGAGGCGGGGGATTCCGGGCTGCCTTTTGGTTTACACATATCATCCATCGGAAACCGCCGTCAGTTAGCCCAACCGGTTTGTGGCCGTTTTCCTAAACTGATAGACTTATAAGAAGGTATATATTACATGAGAAAATTGTCGCGCACAATATCGGGTGTGACTCCCGTGGCGGTGATGGCCAAAGCCTGTGGCTGCCCGGGTCATTGTATATATTGTCCTACTTATAGCGCCACCCCTCAGAGCTATACTCCAGAATCGCCTTCAGTCATACGCGCGAGGGCCTGCGATTATGACGCCTACCGACAGGTTGACCGACGGCTGTTCGTCCTTTCCGACATGGGCCATCCGACCGACAAGGTTGAAATAATAGTCATGGGAGGCACATTTCTAGCCACTCCGGTCGATTATCAGTACCAGTTTATCAAGGATTGCTATGACGCCATCAACGGGGCGCCTTCTTCCACTCTGGCTGAAGCGCAACAGATAAATGAGACCGCTGCGCGACGTTGCGTGGGGCTCTGCATCGAAACACGGCCCGATGTATGCGGTGAAGCGGAAGTAGCGCGCATGGTGGATTTCGGCGCTACACGTGTTGAGTTGGGTGTACAGGTTTTAGATGACCAGATATACGAAGAAGTGAGGAGGGGGCATACGGTGGCCGACGTGGTGCGCTCTACTGCCATTCTCAAGCGTGCCGGGTTGAAGGTTCATTATCATATGATGCAGGGACTGCCCGGTTCTAACGCGGAACACGACCTGGAAATGTCGCGTGAACTTTACGACAACTCCGATTTCAGGCCGGATGGTCTTAAGATATACCCGACTATGGTGGTCGAGGGGACTGTGCTTGAACAATGGTTCAAACAGGGTAAATACCGGCCTTACCCGGCCGACGTTATGATAAGCCTTATGGCCGAGATTAAGGCGATAATACCTCCATACGTGCGGATATCGCGCGTCCTGCGCGACATACCGCCCCAGTTTATTGTTGGCGGGCTTAAAGAGTCTGTGCGTTCCACCGTCAAAGAAGTGATGGCCGCCAATGGGACAGCCTGCCGCTGTATTAGATGCCGCGAATATGGGCACAGGGTGAAGGCAGGTTGGAAGCCGGGAGAGCCAAAGCTTTCGAGACTGGATTATGATGCTTCGGAAGGGCATGAGATATTCCTGTCTTTCGAAGATGAAAACGGGACTCTTTTCGGTCTGTTGCGCTTAAGGATCGAGGCTCACCCAATCCAGCCTCCTGACTTTGTTTCACCACTGGCTTTCGTGAGAGAGTTACATGTATACGGAGGGGAACTGGCGCTCGGAGAGCGCATGGAAAAAGCAGCGCAGCATCACGGATTGGGCAAAGCTTTATTGGCGGAGGCTGAACGGATAGCATTAGAGGAATTCGGAACGGGTTCGATCGCTATACTCAGCGGGGTAGGGGCGAGGCAGTATTACGCCGACCAGGGTTATCGACTCGAATCCGGTTATATGATAAAGGACCTTTTACAATGTTCCCGTGTTAACCATGGTTAATAACTCCGGTCCCTCACTTTTTCACAGGGAAATCGAAGCACTAGTTCCCGAGAAAACGGTTTTATTTATGCTGAACGGGTCACTTCTTTGTAAATGATATACGAATAAACCATGGTCACCAGGGTAACGATCAAATTAGGCGCAAGGATGAAGACCACGGCGTACTTCGGCCACATGTCTCTCAGAGTCGTCAGCACACCGGACGCGATCAACAATTTGCCCCCAAGGGAGTGGGTTCTATTCCAGACTTCGTCGTTCGCCAGAGTCCATGGGGTGCGGATGCCTATCATGTAATTGCGTTTGGCGTTTTTTATCAAGATGCCGATGCAGATAAACAGAACCCCCATAGCCGGCAATAGCGCCTGATTGAAATCGAACGAAACATTTTTGTTCCACAGGATCGTCAAAATATACAGATATTCGAAAAATACGAGGAAAAGAACGATAAACCAGTCGAAATACTGGCGAAATTTTGCGATGTTGGCCTTGAGCGGGTCTATTACGGGAATAACCAGGAAAAGCGCTGTCATCGCAGTGGCGATGAACGGTAGCAGGAACAAACCCAAAAATCTCGAAGAATAACCGCTGACTGCTCCCGATGAATCTCAGTGAGAGCCTATGCTAGCCGGCATCTGCGAGTAGAAGATCAGGGCGATAACATAAAACGAAATGAGAAGAAGAAGGCTTATACACCTGCTAGCTTTTACAGCGGCCTCTGGGTCTTAACATTTATATTTCTCCAGCCGTCAGGTTATCTTGTCAATTGCATTTTGAAATTCGGAAAGGTTGGAAAATGCACCGAGTTTGACGTACTGGATGGTGCCAGTCTTGGAAATGAAAAAAGTCATCGGGATGCCAGAAACGCCATAATCTATTGCAGCCGATGAAGCATTAAGAAGAACGGGGTAATCATAGCTGTTCGCTTTCATGAAAGACAATAACACTTGGGCGGCTTCACCGGTGTCAAGGGTTAAAAGAACCACACCATCAGCTTTCGCGATTTCCACGGTGTGTATTTGCTGGATTAGAGGAGACTCCTCTACACAGTAATGTCAGGTGGTGGACCAGAAGTGCACTATCACCGGTCTCCCGATGAAACCTGATAAGGAAACAGAATTACCGCTCAGGTCTTTCAATGTGAAATCTTGCGCTATATTGCCCACGCGGTTGCCATATTCTGTGCTCGAACCCGTCGCCTGACAACCCGAGACGAACACAAACAGTCCGATAAAGGCAAAAAAGATTAGGCCGAATTTATTTATCATATATCTTCCTTGCTATCTGACATACAGGAAGCTCAGTTTCCCGAACATTATAAGTATACCAGCAATCAGAAGGAGTACTCCAGCCGTGAAATACACCCAGTTGCTGAACTTGCCTACACGTTTGAGAATGGGTGCTAGCGGTGTGAAGAATGCCCCCATCAGCAGGAATGGTATGCCCAACCCCAACGAATACGATGCAAGCAGGATGGTCCCTTTCCATGCAGTTTCGGAATTTAACGCGATCGTCAGCACACTTGCCAGGATTGGGCTGAGGCAAGGGGTCCAGGCGACGGTAAATGAAGTTCCGATCACAAAAGATGCGAAATAGCCCCTTGCACGCAGTGTTTTTGGTGAGAAACGTTTTTCGAAATTGAGTTGCGGGATGAAACTCGCTCCCAGCATAAAAAGTCCGAAAAAGATTAAGAGCCCGCCGGATACCCATCGCACCAGAGGTGAGGCGGGGTTGATGTTAACGCCCGCTATCCCGGCGAGGGTGCCGGTCAGGGTAAAGATCGTGGCCATCCCTGCGACGAAACTGAGTGAATGCAGGAAGA
>CAZMDI010000172.1:1798-3741 GCA_964564995.1 uncultured Dehalococcoidales bacterium | reverse complement strand
AGGACTCTATCTTAGTCAGGCCACTATCCTGTCCTAATGATGGGGTCCACCTCAACTAAAGTACTTGTATATTGATGCAAAAGTTCTCTAAAGTTCTATTGACATGCCTTTGAACCCATAATATACTTACCTTACTTAAGGTTACTTTAGGTCTTTCTACACAACAAAATAAAAAAGGAGGAGTCGAATATCATGAAAAAGTTACTCAATCAGTTCAAGTCGGGGCAGAAAGGGTTCACCCTTATCGAGCTCCTGGTAGCCATCGCCATCCTGGGTATCCTGGCTGCCGTGGCCATCCCTCAGGTTTCCAAATTCCTGAGTTCGGCCAGCGATAAGGCTGCAACGACCGAGTTGTCAATGGTCCAGGTCGCTGTTGTAGCCTATGAATCCGATAATGCCGGAGCCATTCCTAACACGGCTGGCCTTGTGGCCGCCGTTACTCCTTACATCACGACTTCGCTTAAAGGCTCCTATACTATTGACGCTTCAGGCGTAGTAACGCCGGTTCCACACAGTTATCCCGGAACTTAATACCCGTTAGTTTAAACAATCAAATAACAATAATCCCACGGGTCTTATTTCGTGACTCGTGGGGTTTTTCTGTTTATGAATCATTTTTGACTAATACCGCTCATCAAAGTAAAATGAGCCAAAGGTTGAGGATGAGGATGGATTAATGCTTACACAATATATTCAAGCCGCCGTCGATAGTATCTTTTGGAAGATCATGCCGGACGGCTCATTTTATGCGGAGATCTCCCAGCTTGGGCTCAAAACTAACACCCCGCACCTTGAGGAGTGCCAGTCCAGTATCAGAGAGATGCTCGAAGAATATATTATTGCCAGCCTTTCACAAAACAAGTCGCTGCCTGAGATAGGCGGCGTGCAAATCAAGATAAAATAGACAAATTAAGGCGAATTAACATTTACAAAAACAGAGAGTCTGACCTTGAGGTCAGACTCTCTGTTTACAAGCGTTTTAACAATATCCTGATGATTTTACGGTAGTTGCAACACCGTCTCTGGCTCACTGACCACTGCTACCTGTTTTCTTCTGGTTTTAACAGGAGTAGTTCCAAGCAGTTTCGCCAGCTCATCGCGGTCGTTACAATGCGCGAAAGCCGCATCTGCCGTGATCAGGCGCTTGAAATAAAGCTCTTTCAGGGCCTCGTCCATCGATATCATCCCGGCCTCACGTCCTGTGCGGATCACGTTTGGTAGCTGGTATATCTTTCCGTCGCGCAGGAGGTTGCTTACAGCGGTGTTCCCCATCATGATCTCTACAGCAGCGACCCTCCCGGTCCCGTCAGCTCTGACAACCAGTGTCTGACAAAGGGCGGCTACCAGCAAAGAAGCCAGCCTGGTTTGCGCCAGTGAACGCTCGTGTAGCGGGAAAAGGTCTATGATTCTTTCCATCGCCTGCGGTGCGCTTGGAGCATGTCCCGTGCTTAATACAAGGTGCCCGGTTTCGGCAATGGTCAAAACAGCGGCTGCCGTGTCCAGATCGCGGATTTCACCGACCATGATGACATCAGGGTCCTGGCGCAGTACATGCCGCAGTGCCTCGGCAAATGAGACTGTGTCTTTACCCAGTTCGCGCTGGGTTATGGCACAATTCACGTTCTTGAAAACATATTCTATCGGGTCCTCTACGGTGATGATATGCCTGTGGTCGTTCAGGTTCAGGTGTTGGATCATAGCGGCCAGAGTGGTGGATTTGCCGCTCCCCGTAGGCCCGGTGATGATAACCAGGCCGCGTTTGCGCAATGCCAGCGTCTTGCAGATGTCCGGCAACCCCAATTCATCTAGTGTAGGCACGATAGGTGCCAGTAACCTGATCGCCAGACTGATAAAGGCCTTTTGCATCGCGGCGTTGCATCTAAAGTAGCCCACCCCGCTGATGGCGTAGCTGAAATCAAGCTCTTTAAGCTGGTCGAAGTCTG
>CAZMDI010000172.1:0-1698 GCA_964564995.1 uncultured Dehalococcoidales bacterium | reverse complement strand
CCCACCCCGCTGATGGCGTAGCTGAAATCAAGCTCTTTAAGCTGGTCGAAGTCTGCCCTTTCTTCCGGCGTAGTCAGTTGTGCGAATGCCACTTCGGTATCCGAGGGAGTAAGCGGGGCCTTCCCATCAAGTTGCGCCAAACTTCCTTTCAACCGCACCAGGGGTGGACTGGACACGACCAAGTGCAGGTCTGAAGCGCCTTTGGCTTTCGCTGCCTTCAACAGGCTTACTACATCCATATTTATTCAGCTTAACCTAAAACTATACTGAAACCAAAAGTCCCTTCGGGTTGGGCTGCGATCGAGGTCACGTCAACTGTTTGAAAGTGGGCGCCGGTCCGCAGCGAACGCGCGTAAGTCAAAATCAGCAGCTGGGATGGGGCTGCACCATTTATTGTGATGCCATCCTTGGTATAAGACACTTCTGTAATATTCAGGCCTTTTGGAGCGGCGTTAATTACTTCCTGAACATCTCTGTCACATTTGACAAGCCCTGATGCAAGCCCGTTCAACTGAGCAGCGAAAAAAGTTGAGTTATTTTGATCAACATTGAGCTGTCCTTGAATCGCCCCTGCCTGGGCCGCCAGTTTTGCCGATTCAGCGTTCTTTGCCGTGATTGAATCTTGCGTCGATTTTATGTCCGCGCGAAGTTTGATGGTTTGAGCTTGAAGAGAATCATATTGTGTTATCAAAGTCTTGGTTTCGCTCCGCAGAGAAACGAGCGCGGCTGCTCCGAAGGCTATAGCGCCTATCACTACCACGCCTCCGACTGGTATCAATACCCGGCCCATATTGAACCCTGGTGGTTTGTAGGCTTCGGGAAGCGCGTTAAAATCTATCAGTGAGTAAGTGTTGCCTGCTCCCGAAGGCAGTTTTCCTTTTAGCGCTAACCCGGCATTGACCATAAATTGAGTTGGATTGAAAACATCTTTGTAGGTTAATGGCGGAGTGGGCGTCGAGATCGGATAACCTAGCTTACCCAGGTACTTGAGGCTTTCTTCATCGCTGGCTATGTCTCCGCTTACGTAGACCTTGGCGTGCTTGTCCAGCGGTTTATCTGTGAAAGTAGAATTGTAAAATGTTATAGTCCGGTTGAGTTCTTCGGTGATGGCAGGCAATCTCTCGTGAAAGGACGTGCTGTCGACAGGCAGAGATAAACTGCGGATAACTACCGGAATACGGTCGCTCAGGACTATGATATCGACAAAAGTGAGCCAGGAATTCACGATGATCGCGCGGTCCTCATTAACACACCTCGCCAGCGCCAGCGGGGCAAGGTCCATCGTCTCGGCCTTAAGCCCTGCTTTGTGGATCACGCCGAGCAGTGTGTCGGTAGCTTCACGGGGATAGGCCACCAGGAAGAGGCGCATCTCGCCTTTGGGAGAAGGCAACAACTGGTAAGAATGATAAACCTGGCTTAGCGGCATCGGCAGGATACGGCTTGCTTCGTTTCCGATGGCTTCCTGAACCAAATTATTAGGCACTTCCGGTATAGAAATGACTCGAAACACCGAATTAAGGCCGCTGATACCTACAGCAACTTTGGTCTCACTAACCCCCTGCAGCCTGAACAATTCTTTTACGGCCTCTGCCACACGGTTCTCGTCAAGAATAGCGCCGCCGCTTACGAGGCCTGGATCCAGTTTGAAACTTGCCCATTTATCGACCTGGTTCCCGTTGGTTACCAGCAGTTTGATTT
>CAZMDI010000171.1:0-3791 GCA_964564995.1 uncultured Dehalococcoidales bacterium | reverse complement strand
AAGATTCATAGGAAACCGTTCTTCCGGCAAAATGGGTTATGCGCTGGCTGAAGCCGCACGGGACCGGGGGGCTCGAGTAACCCTCGTAACTGCCGCAGGGTTGCCTGAACCCACAGGCATAGAAGTGGTTGGAGTGGAAAGCGCTGCAGAGATGCTTGCCGCGGTGCAAAAGGCCGTGAAGGGGGCAGACGCACTCGTTATGGCTGCGGCCGTTGCGGATTTCCGACCAAAAGTTATGGCCAAGTCCAAGATAAAAAAGGCCGCCCTGGCTTTGAATATGGAACTTGAACGCACCCCGGACATACTCGCAGACGTAGAAGGCAATTTCATCAGGGTAGGGTTTGCCGCTGAAAGCGAAAACCTCCTCGGGAATGCCAAGAAAAAGCTCGCGGACAAGGTGCTGGATCTTATCGTGGCTAATGATGTGACTGCGCCAGGCAGCGGGTTCGGAACAGATACGAACAAAGTCACGTTAATAAGCCGTGACGGAAGCGAAACCGACCTCCCCATGATGACCAAGCGCGAGGTTGCGGACAAAGTCTGGGACTGGGTCGTTACGAACGAATAGAGCTCTTGCATACCGGGTTTTTTATTGCCATATATTTGGTGTTATATAATCATCTACAGTCAGACGGGTTACAACCATAAATGGTAAAATAGGCCACTATTTTCATAAAAAGGACACGTGTTATGACCGACCAACCCAGCCCCGAGCTTTCCAAGGCTTATGAGCCGGCCCAGGTTGAAAAGAAATGGTACGCGTACTGGATGGATAACGGGTATTTCACACCTAAAATCGATCCGTCTAAAAAACCGTTTGTAATCATCCAGCCGCCCCCTAACATCACCGGTGACCTCCATCTCGGGCACGCACTCACGGCTACTCTTGAAGATATTATGGCTCGTTGGCACAGGATGATGGGGGAGCCCACTCTCTGGCTTCCGGGGGAAGATCATGCAGGCATCGCTGCTCAGGTAGTAGTGGAGCGTGCTTTGGCAAAAGAAGGACTGACCCGTCAACAAATAGGCCGCGAGAAATTCAACGAACGCATGTGGGAATGGGTAAACGGCTGCCGGGCTAACATCTCCAACCAGCACAAAAGGCTGGGGGTATCGTGCGACTGGTCCCGCGAGTGTTTCACCCTCGATCCGGGTCCCAGCCGTGCAGTGAGTACCTTTTTCGTAAATCTTTACGCCAAAGGGCTCATATACCGCGGCGAGCGCATAATCAACTGGTGCTCGAGGTGCTCAACAGCCCTGTCTGACCTCGAAGTTGAACACGAAAACATCTCTTCAAATCTGTGGTATATCAAATATCCGCTTGAAGACGGGAGCGGATTCATAACCGTTGCGACCACTCGCCCTGAGACGCTTCTTGGCGATACTGCGGTTGCGGTCAATCCCTCCGATGAACGTTACATCGCCCTTCTCGGCAAGCAGGCACGGCTTCCCCTTGTTGGGAGAACTATCCCCGTTATAGCGGACGAATCGATCTCGATGGAGTTTGGCACCGGTGCCGTGAAAGTTACCCCCGCTCACGACCCCAACGACTTCGAACTCGGCCTGCGCCACAAGCTGCCTGTTATCAACATCCTTGCGGGCGATATGACCATTAACGAGAACGGCGGCAGATTCGCCGGTATGGACCGTTTCACAGCCCGTAAAGCCGTGGTCTCAGAACTTGAAGCTGAAGGGTTGCTGGTCAAAATCGAACCGCATTCCCATGCAGTGGGTCATTGTCAGCGTTGCCGGACTGTTATCGAGCCGCTCGCCAGCCGACAGTGGTTCGTCAAGATCTCTCCCCTGGCCTCTCCTGCTATCAAGGCAGTCAAGGACGGCAGTATAAGCATCGTACCAGAACGTTTTACCAAAGTTTATCTTAACTGGATGGAGAACATCCGTGACTGGTGTATTTCACGCCAGTTGTGGTGGGGGCACCGCATACCGGTCTGGTATTGCTGCTGCGGCGAGACCATCGTGGCTGTCGAAGAACCTCATAAATGCTTGAAATGCGGTTCTGATGACCTTAAGCAGGACCCGGACGTGCTGGACACATGGTTTTCTTCCGGCCTGTGGCCCCACTCAACACTCGGGTGGCCTGATAAAACTCCGGACCTAGAGTATTTTTACCCGACCTCTGTCATGGAAACTGCGTACGACATCCTCTTCATCTGGGTTGCCCGGATGATCATGATGGGTATAGAGAATACCGGAAAACCGCCATTTCGGCATGTTTACCTGCATGGGCTCATACGCGATGAAAAAGGCGAAAAAATGAGCAAGACCAAGGGGAATGTAATCGATCCGCTTGAAGTGATGGAAAAATACGGCACCGATGCCCTGCGTTTTGCCGTAATCACTGGAACGACCCCGGGCAATGACAGTAAACTGTCTCCCACCAAATTGGAAGCAGGCCGTAATTTCGCCAATAAACTCTGGAACGCATCGCGTTTCGTACTACGATATGCCGGTGAAGACAGGGGCGTGAGCATCAATATCTCGACACTGAGGCTTGAGGACCGCTGGATAATATCCCGGCTCAACAGCACAGTCGGCGAAGCTTCCGAACTTATGGAAGAGTTCGAGTTCGGCGAGGCATTACGCAAGATACATGATTTCCTGTGGGGCGAATATTGCGACTGGTACATCGAACTGGCAAAGGCGAGGCTCGGTAACGAAACATCATCGCCTCTGCCCGTGCTTGTGCACGTGCTGGAAGCATCTCTGCGCATGCTGCATCCCTATATGCCGTTTGTGACTGAGGAGCTCTGGCAGAATCTCAACAGTGCTTTTAACCTCGACCACGGTAAATCTATAATGATTTCAGCGTACCCTGAAGCAGTTGATACGGGTGCGGATATAGGCGCTGAGCTGGTGATCGATTCTCTCATCGAAATAGTTCGTGCCATCCGTAACACGCGGGCAGAATTCCAGGTGGAGCCCAACCGGCTGGTTGAGGCCGGTGTTTATGCCGGTGAACTTGCCGCCCTGCTCCAACCCTATAAAGGGGCGATAGAAACCCTCTCAAAAGCCACCGTCACGATTGAATTCGAACGGAAAGGAGAGGTGCCCCCCAAGGCGCTGGCTCTGGTACTTGAGACTTCTGAAGTGATTATCCCGATGGCCAGCATGTTCGACCTGCAAACTGAAATGGAGCGCGTCACCAAGGAGACGATGGAAGCCGTCCTTGAAATAGGCCGCCTTGAGACACTGCTGGGAGACAAGGCCTTCTGCGACAAGGCTCCGGCAGCCGTTGTTCAAAAGCAGCAGGAGAAACTGTCAGGCGCCCGGGAAAAACTGGCGAGACTCAAGGAACACAAGGAGCGCCTGGAGGGATAGTTTTTCGGTCTGTTTCACTCATGCTAATAAAGCCCGCTCTAAACGAACGGGCTTTATTTTATACTGGTAAATACCTTGAATATTACCTATAGCTCTCCCGTCTCCACGGCCAAGGGAAAAAGATGAGGAAAGCCATAAGAAAGATGGCCGTTATCACGAAGTTCGACCAGATCGAGCCGAAAGTGACATAACCTTTTATCATGGAGTAAATCTCTCCGGCTAAAGTGAGGGCACTCCATAAAATGGCGAAGCGTACCACGTTAACATTTTTTTTGGGGTTGACGCTCCCGACGATGAAAACGAATCCCCCGGCAATTAGGGCGGCCCCCATCAAAGAAAAAATGTAAGACACAAAGTTGGTGGCGTCCAGGCCAGCCATGGAATCAAAAATGTTGAATCCAAGCACTTTGGCGACCCCTGCGGATCCAGCCACATAACGATACCCTCGGCCA
>CAZMDI010000170.1:0-3828 GCA_964564995.1 uncultured Dehalococcoidales bacterium | reverse complement strand
GTGCTGGCGGCTATGAGAAGTTCTCCTCCGACTTCGTCGCGCAGTTTACCGAGGGCCAGCAGCAGTGCAGTCTCCTCCCCGTTCACAGCAGTGGCGAATTCCAGCAATCTGCGCCCGGCGTCGGTCAAAGTGATCTTTTTCTGGTTGCGGTTTATGAGTCTTGCGCCAAGGTCGTGTTCAAGTTTTTGTATCTGGAACGAAACGGCCGGCTGGCTTATGGTGAGCTTCTTGGCGACCGAGGAAAAACTTCCCAGTTTAATAAGTTCAAGGTAAGTTTTAAGATAATCAAGATTCATGATCTTCCCCCTGATTCTGCGTTGATTTATTGTAAGCCATTGTCCGCTGTTCATCAAGAGAAACGGGTATGGTTTTCTTACTTTAGCGCATCGGTCTTTTCAAAATTAGTTCAACTACGATGAACGATGATGTTGAATATATAACATTCATAATTGTCGTGGCGCATTCTTGCTATCAGGCGCCCATTTAACCTGTTAAGCCATTTGAAAAAGTATTCGGGGTAGGATAGAATTTGCTATCTTTAGCGGCGGGAGTTGATATGGTGCAAGATTTCGAAGAACTCTGTGTCAACACCATTCGCTTTCTGGCGGTGGACGGCGTCGAAAAAGCCAACTCCGGACATCCGGGCGCCCCCATGGGGATGGCCGCCATGGCTTTTTCTCTCTGGGACCATTTCCTCAAGCACAACCCTTCAGACCCTCTCTGGGCAAACCGCGACCGCTTTATTCTTTCGGCCGGACATGCTTCAATGCTGCTTTATTCGTTGCTTTTTCTGACAGGGTACGGCCTGTCTCTTGACGAACTCAAGATGTTCCGCCAGTGGGGCAGCCGTGTTCCCGGGCATCCCGAGCATGGTGTTACTCCCGGGATAGAAGCAACTACCGGTCCCCTGGGGCAGGGCATCGCTAACGCTGTTGGGATGGCGGTCGCGGAACGCCATTTGGCGGCAGTTTACAACAGGCCCGGATTCGAAATCGTCGATCATTTCACCTATGTCATATGCTCCGACGGCGACCTGATGGAAGGAGTGGCGTCGGAAGCCGCTTCCCTTGCAGGGACCCTCAAGCTGGGCAAGATCATCTGTCTTTATGACGATAACGATATCTCTATCGAAGGCAGCACGAATATCAGTTTCAGAGAGGATGTCGGCCAGCGTTTCAAGGCCTACGGCTGGAATGTGATAGGCCCGGTGGACGGCATGAAAGTTGCCGCTGTCGATATTGCAATGGAGAACGCCCGGTCAGATTCCTCTCGTCCCACCCTTATCATCTGTTCCACGATCATCGGGCACGGCGCGCCCAATAAGGCCGGAACGAGCAACGCCCACGGGGAGCCTTTGGGAAAAGAAGAGACACAACTGGCCAAACAAAAACTTGGCTGGGGTTATCCCGAACCTTTCAACGTGCCCGGCGAAGTCCTTGAACATTTCCGCAAAGCTGTGGGCAAGGGGACGACGCAACAGGATGAATGGAACGCTTTGTTCGAATCATATGCGCGGGCTTTTCCGTCGGAAGCCGCACAATATAAAACCGGGATGGCCGGGCTTCTCCCGACAGGCTGGTCCGACGGGCTGGATAAAATTTTCGATGCAGGGATGAAACCGCTGGCCACCCGCGAAGCCTCCGGGATTATCATGAATGCCCTCGGCGCGAAAGTCCCGTATCTTATGGGAGGTGCCGCCGACCTGGCCCCGTCGACCAAGACGCTCTTGAAGAACGGCGGTGATTTCTCGGCCGCTGATTATGCGGGGAGAAACCTCCATTTCGGCGTCCGGGAGCACGCTATGGGCGCGATATCGAACGGTATGGCGTTGCACGGCGGGATCATCCCCTATACGGCAACTTTCCTGATTTTTTATGATTACATGCGTCCGCCGGTGAGGCTTGCCGCATTTACCGGTGACCGGGTGGTATTTCTATTTACCCACGACTCGATCGGGCTTGGAGAAGACGGACCGACCCACCAGCCGATCGAGCAGCTCGTCGGGTTGCGCTCTGTCCCCAACCTCACCACCATCCGCCCGGCCGATGCGACCGAAACGGTGGAAGCCTGGAAACTGGCGCTGGAAAAAAGCAGCGGGCCCACTGCCCTGGTGCTGACGCGGCAGTCTCTCCCTGTGCTGGACAGGAACCTGCTGGGGTCATCGGAAGGTGTCAGGCGGGGTGGATATATCCTCTGGGAATCTGCTCAAAACCCCGAGGCGGTCATTATTGCCACCGGATCCGAAGTTCATATAGCTCTGGAAGCCGGCAAAATGCTCAAAGACAAGGGCATCTCCTCAAGGGTGGTGTCATTGCCTTCATGGGAGATTTTCGAGGCACAGGACGAAGCATATCGCAGAGGAATGATTCCCCCTGAATGTAAGGCAAAGGTATCTATCGAAGCTGGTTCCACCCTGGGCTGGCGACGTTATGTCGGCGAGTCCGGCGTGACGATCGGGATAGATCACTTCGGCGCTTCAGCGCCGGGTAAAGTTCTTTACGAAAAATTTGGCTTGACGGCCCAGGCCGTGGTTTCCGCAGTAGTCCGGCTCCTAGATGCCGATTGACGCCGTCCTCTCTTCCCAACCGGAGTTCGCAAGCCGCGTGAATTCGCGGAAGCTGGCCGCGGGGTCAGGCTGAGAAAATACTGCGCTTCCCACGCAAATCTCGTTTACACCGCAGCGGGCGACCCCGGTTACGTTAGAGGATTTGATGCCTCCGTCGATTCCGACAGTAATTTCGGGGTATACGTGCTTGAACAAACCGATCTTATCCAGCACTTCGGGTATGAATTTCGCGCCGTAAAATCCCGGATGGACCGATAGAAAAAGCACCGAATCGAGGCGTTTGATCAGATCTGGTTCCAAATCTGAAACCAGGGTTTCGGGATTGATAGCCATGCCTGCCTGCATGCCCATGCTTTTGATGGTTGTTATCACATCTGCCGCTGTATTTTCCACAGCTTCATAATGCACGACTATCCGTTTCGCTCCTGCAAAATGCAGTTCCTCGAAGTATTTTTCAGGGTTGCAAACCATAAGGTGGGCTTCCCATCCTGTTTTCACCCGGCCTGCCAGGATATCCCGGGCGGTTATGCTCAGGGAGGGAACGAACATCCCGTCCATAAGGTCTATCTGGACCCAGTCGGTAAATGTGGCCGCCTGCTTCAGCATTGAAAGCAGCGCAGCCGGGCTCTCGGTCAGGACGGCCGGAACGATACGGTTTAACGGTTTCATAGCGTCCTCAGGATGATCCGTGCGGGTGCCCCGTCGGTATTTTCCAGGTTAAGGGGCAAACAAATCAACTCAAAATCGCCGTCCGGGACCCCGCTCAGGTCGACTCCTTCGACGATCACTGCCCCCGCCGCTAGAAGCACCCTGTGGACCGGATAATAAGTCGTGTCGAAAACGTCGATGGACAGGTAATCCAGGGCTACGAACCTCACACCAGTTTCAACCAGGTACTTTGCGCCGTCTTCAGTGATAGATATATATTCATTTTTGAAATTCGCATCATTTATAAACCCTGAATTGGATGTGTGCAGTAAAAGGCGGCTGACCCCCCCGAGCGGCATTTTCTTGAATTCATCTCGCCCGATATGTGTTGCCCCGGTGTAACTGCATACCCTTGCGATTCCCATGAGCTGGTCCATATCTATACGGTCGACACCCGCCCCTCCTGCAAGTATGTGGGAAGGGGCATCGATATGGGTTCCGCTGTGTGCGCTGATATCGAGGCGGGTGAGGCTCTCAACCCCTTCGAACTGGACTTTTTTGAATGCCACCTTCTGATCGCCCGGCCAGGAGAGCATGCCCGGTTTAATCGTCTG
>CAZMDI010000169.1:0-3856 GCA_964564995.1 uncultured Dehalococcoidales bacterium | reverse complement strand
GCACTCGATCGCCCACCCGTTCAGCCGTATTTCTTCCTGTTTAAAAGAAAGCGGGTAGCCTTGCGCGATCAATATCTGCTCTTTCACAATGTCTATACCGGTCACCATCTCCGTAACAGGATGTTCTACCTGTACACGGATGTTGGCTTCCATAAAATAAAACTCTCCATTCGAGAAAATGAATTCCACAGTTCCCGCGCTTTCGTAGCCGACCCATTTCCCGGCTTTTACGGCTATCTCTCCCATCCGCTTTCTCATATCGGGAGTGATGGCCGGAGACGGGCTTTCTTCGATAAGCTTTTGATAGCGCCTCTGAATAGAACACTCCCGTTCACCGAGGTAGACCACGTTTCCGAAACTGTCCCCCATTATCTGAAATTCGATATGTCGCGGCTGGCTGATAAATTTTTCGATGTAAACATCGGGAACGCCGAAGGCTTTCCCGGCCATCTTTTGTGAACCGGCAACCGCTTCTTCAAGTTCTGCTTCACAGCTGGCCACTTTCATGCCGATACCGCCGCCGCCGCCGCATGGTTTTATTATTACAGGATATCCGACTTCACTCGCTATCGATATTGCCTGTGGCAGGCTTGTGACCAGTTCCTCGCTGCCTGGCACAACGGGTACCCCGGCCTTCTTCATTTCGAGCCTTGCGGCTATCTTATTGCCCATGAGAGCGAGCACTTTACTCGATGGGCCAATGAACTTAATTCCGGCATCTTCGCAAGCGATACCGAAATTCGCATTTTCGGAGAGAAAGCCGTACCCCGGATGGATCGCCTGGGCTCCTGCCAGCTTAGCAGTTTCGATAATCTTTTTTATATTAAGGTAACTTTCGGATGCCTGGGCGGGTCCGATGTGGTACGCCTCGTCTGCATATTTCGCAAAAAGAGCGTTTTTGTCGGCATCTGAATATACCGCGACTGATTTGATATTGAGTTCACGGCAGGCCCGCATGATGCGAATCGCTATCTCGCCACGGTTGGCGACAAGAATCTTATTTATCACTTGCTTCCACAACCATTATGACGTCTTTGGCGTTGACCAGTTCGCCTTCGTAAGCATAAACCTCGGTTACGATGCCGGCGACAGGCGAGCATATCTCGCTTGCCATTTTCATGGCTTCAATTGTCGCTACTATTTCGCCCTGCGCTACTTTTGCCCCTGTTCTGGCGCGTATGGAGAGGATCATTCCGTTCATGGGAGCCACGATGGCGCCCTTCTGATCGGCTTTTACCTTTTTGGGCTTTGATGCCTCAACCACTTTCCCTGTCACAGCTGATACTTTTACAGCGAACACCTCTCCGTCGACATCAACGCTGAATTCAGTCGGAAAGGAAAATGATTGGGTTGCGGTTTTAGTGGTGGGAGCGGTAGCTTCCGGTTGGGTCAGCTTTTCCTCTTTAAGTTCCCCCCGCAGGAATTTCACAGCCACTTCAGGATAAAGTGCGTAGGTCATGACATCTTCCTCTTTACGGACGATGCCCAGTTTTTGAGCTTCCGAAGTTGCTTTGCCCATTTCAGGAGAAAGAAGGTCCGCAGGACGAACGAGGATAGGTTTTTCATCTCCGATGACAGAGCGTCGAATGTCTTCGTTTACCTCACCCGCAGGAGTGCCGTAAAGTCCCAGGAGATAATTTTTGGTCTCGCGGGTTACCTGCTTGTAACGTTGCCCGCTGAGTACATTAAGGACCGCCTGGGTACCCACGACCTGACTCGTCGGCGTCACCAGAGGAGGATATCCCAAATCTGCGCGGACCCTGGGAATTTCCGCATACACCTCTTGCAGCCTATCAAGCGCTTTTTGTTCTTTGAGCTGGCTTACCAGGTTCGATATCATCCCACCAGGTATCTGATGGAGCAGCACTGCCGCATTAGGTCGGGTGGCTTCTGCGGTAAACAACATCCTGTATTTATTTGTCAGGTTCAGAAAATATTCATTAATCTCATTAAGTTTGGCAAGATCCAGCCCGGTATCATAAGGCGTGCCTTGAAGTGCCGCCACCATGCTCTCCGTGGGAGGCTGGGAGGTCCCCCAGCCAAAAGCCGAAAAAGCGGTATCGAGGATGTTTGCCCCGGCAGATACCGCGGCGAAATAACTTATCGGAGCCATACCGCTAGAGCAATGTGAATGCAGGTCAACCGGGATGCTGACCCTACACTTTATCGTGGCTATGAGTTCCGCTGCTGCATGCGGGGATATCAGTCCTGCCATGTCTTTGATACAAAGCCCGTCGCAACCCCGGTTTTGGAGTTCAACAGCCATCTCGGCGAAACGTTCGATCGTGTGCACCGGGCTGGTGGTATAACAAATAACGCCCTGGACTACTCCTCCGAATTCTTTGATCGCCTTGATGGATGATTCCATATTCCGGATGTCATTCAAGGCGTCGAACACACGGAATATATCTACGCCGTTTTTAACGGAAAGCCGAACGAACTCGCGAACCACATCGTCAGCATAATGCCGGTACCCAACCAGATTCTGCCCGCGTAACAACATCTGAAGCGGGGTGTGTTTGACCCTTTTCCGAATTTCCCTGAGTCTCTCCCAGGGATCTTCATTCAGAAAACGTATGCAGCTGTCGAAGGTTGCGCCGCCCCAGACTTCCAGTGAGTAAAACCCGACGTTGTCGAGTTCGCCCAGAACATCCAGCATGTCTCTGGTCCTCATGCGGGTAGCGATTAAAGACTGATGAGCGTCCCTGAGAGTTGTGTCCGTGATGAGTGTTGCCATTCGAACGTCTCCCGCGTCTATGGACTCTGCCAGAGACAATAATGGATATTTTAGCTTAATAATCGCTTAACGGCAAATACTTGCCGTCAGATAGAAAATGCTGTCGCGATATATAGAGCGGTGATGCTTTATTCAGATAAACGCCACAATATATATCAATATATATATCGTACATCACCATGTAATCAAATGCGCTGCGCGGTTTGTGGAAGTTTGACTCAACCGAAGTAAATAATTCGTTTTATTTAGTTTTGAATTGTGCCCAAAATTACATTGCTACGAATGTAAAATCCAGCATTTATACTTGATTACACGCTTGTTGGTAAATATTTACCATTACTGCGCCCGATTCCTATTGACATTGACCAAGACCAGTATCATAATTTCCTCTCAAAAGGGAGGGGTGGATTTAACCACTCCCCGTGGGTTTGTTGCCCCCTAATAAATTAAGAAGGAGGAGTAAAGCCAAGAACCTGCACACAGGATTTTGTCCAAAATACTATTCGATGGCTAATAAGAAGGAGAGAAGAATGGTAAAACACAATGATGGTTTAAAAGTTTCCAGGAGAGATTTCCTTAAGACCGCAGGAGCTCTCGGTCTTCTGGCTGCCGCAGGCAGTTCAATCCCCCTCAGCATTTTCTCAACCGGTTGCACCAAAAGCAGCGCACCCGTCGGGGCTCAGGAGTTAAACGTAAATCTCGCAGGTGAACCCGCTCAGATCGACCCCAACCGGGCTTCATGGGCTGCCGAGCGTTCGGTCATCAGTCAGGTTTTCGAAGGCCTTCTGGGTTTTGATAAAAACCTCGCTGTTATCCCTGTGGTTGCCAAAGAACTGCCAACCGTAGCCAACAAGGGCATTTCATCCGATGGCAAAACCTACACATTCAACTTAAAAAATAACGTCACATGGAGCGACGGCACGAAGGTACTTGCAAAGGATTTTGCTTATAGTATTGTGCGCATGCTTGATCCTGACCTCGCTACTGAATATGCTTCATTCTACTATCCGATAGCTGGCGCTGAAGCCTATAACAGTGCGGGGACAAAGACCGCCGCTGAGAAAGCCACGCTAAAAGCTGCCGTCGGCGTAAAGGCCACCGGAGACTACACCCTCCAGG
>CAZMDI010000168.1:0-3883 GCA_964564995.1 uncultured Dehalococcoidales bacterium | reverse complement strand
AATATAAATCTCTGTTTTCCCCGAGGAAGTCACCCCATGCAGAAGAACTGTATCCAAGTTTGAAATCTTCCATCGACTGGGCGTTTACTCCGCGTTTGGCGAGGTAATCTCGTACTCCCTGTGCCTCCTCTGACCTGAGTAGAAGCTGGTGGTAATAATCAGAGGCTGCCTCGTTAGCCAAATAAAGCCGGTCGTGCTTTTCACGGGCTTTTTCTGCCAGTGCGTTCTGCGGTATAGGAACCCCGCATTTTTCAGCCATAAGGCGAAGGGCTTCGCCGAAACTGATGCTGTCTTTCTTCATGATAAAAGAAAAAACATCGCCTCCGGTTCCGCACGCACCGAAACAATGCCAGCTCTGCTGGTCAGGATAAACAAAGAATGACCCGTGTTTTTCGCTGTGGAACGGGCATATCCCGCGGAATGTTTTTCCACTTTTAGTCAGAGGAGTATATTGCCCGATGACCTCCACGATATCTGTTTTCTGTTTTACTTCTTCGATGACGCTCATCTGAATATCGATAATACCTTTCTTATTTCAAGGGAAAACCTAGTATCCCCGGTTCGAATGGTTTGTTTTCAATAACAAATCCCTTTGCCGGAGCAACCATTAGTAACCGGATACAACGTTCGGATGTAATTATTCCCGTAGCCCAAGTTCTCGAGCGAGATCTAATGCGTATCGGTCGGTCATCCCGGCAATGTAGTCAACAACACGTCTTTCGGTTTCGTCGCTGTAACTTAGATACTCCGTTGGTAGGTTTTCCTCGTGGGTCACTAAATATTCGTATAAGCCTCTCACGACATCTCGCGCTTGCCTTGCGACGTCGTTATCGGACAATACGTTATAAACCCTTTCGAACATGAACTTGCGCAACCGGTCGGTTGCACGTCCGATATCGGCACTCATCGATATTTTAGGGTGCTCAGATACTGCAAGTTGTCCTGAAACCTCCCACGAATTTTCTACGATATCGTAGACCATCGTGTTCACCCGTTGGGAGTGTGAGTCTCCCAACAATTCTGATGATTCACGTGGAAGGTCTTTTTCGGATAGTATGCCTGCCCGGATGGCGTCTCCGATATCGTGATTTATATATGCAATGGCATCGGATATCTTGACCACTTCCGCTTCGTATGAGTTGCTTATGCCCCAGTCGTTGCCGAACATGCTTTTTTCCCCTTTGGAATGGTTCAGGATCCCGTCGCGGACTTCCCAAGTGAGATTAAGACCAAGGCCATTTTTCTCCAAAAGGGACACAACCCGAAGGCTCTGCTCGTTATGGCGGAAACCTCCGTAATACACTTCGTTCAGGACATCCTCACCGATGTGGCCGAAAGGAGTGTGACCCAGGTCGTGCCCCAGACTGATGGCTTCGGCCAGGTCCTCGTTGAGGTTGAGTGCACGAGCTATGGTGCGCGCTACCTGGGAAACCTCTAGGGTGTGAGTCAGTCGGGTTACGTAGTGATCTCCAAGGGGAGCGATAAAAACCTGCGTCTTGTGTTTGAGTCGCCTGAAAGCGTTCGTGTGCAGGATACGGTCGCGGTCGCGTTGGAACACCGTTCGTATAGGGCAAAGCTCTTCTTCACGCTCTCTTCCGCGCGAAAATCGGCTCTTCACCGCATAAAGCGACAGGTTGTCTTCCCTGTCTTCGCTGCGCTGCCGGACGTTCAGCCGGTCTATCATTTAGCTTGGAGTTTGGCCTCGGCACGTGCGATGATGGCGCGTGTGGTCCCGATCATGTCGGGGCTGACGGACACTGATGTGATGCCCCAGGCTACCAGTTTTTCGGTCAGTTCGGGATATACCGATGGAGCCTGCCCGCAGATGGACGATGTTACGCCCATGCTCTTCGAAACAGTGATGGCTCGCTCAAGAGCTACCATTACGGCGTCGTTGCGCTCATCGAAAGTTTCAGCCAGCTTGGAGCTGTCGCGGTCGATCCCCAGCGTAAGCTGAGTCAGGTCGTTGGAGCCGATAGAGATTCCGTCAATACCGACAGCCAGAAATTTTTCCATGATGAAGATATTTGCCGGGATCTCTGTCATCATCCAGAGTTTGAAGTCTTCTGAACGTTTGAGGCCGAATTCCTCCATCAGCGCCTTGGTTTGAGCCAGTTCGTTGACGGTGCGCACGAACGGGATCATTACCCACAGGTTCTTATAGTCCTTGCGTACGCGCTTGATAGCCTCGATCTCCATACGGAAGCTCTCTTTATCAGTTATGTATCGAGAGGCACCGCGATAGCCTAGCATGGGATTCTCTTCCACCTGTTCGAACTCAGCACCGCCGATAAGCTCCTTGTACTCGTTGGTCTTGAAATCGGTAGTGCGGTAGACCACCGGGCGGGGCGAGAAGGCTTTAGCGAATGGCAGGATGCCATCGTACATCTTCTGGATGTATTCTTCCTGGCGGTTGTGCTTGATCATATATAAAGGGTGGATGCCGATTTGGCTCACGATGAACTCCGCGCGCAGCAGGCCCACGCCGTCTACGTTGCGGGCGGCTACTTTGTCAGCTAGTTCAGGTTGGGCCAGATTGACATAAACGCGAGTGCGTGTCTTGATTATCTCTTTTACAATTGAAGCTACGGATGGGCCGTGCACGCTACGCGACACTTTGCCTGCGTAAACTTTACCATGCGAGCCGTCTACGGTTATGAGTTGCCCGTCGTGCAACATTGTGGTGGCTTCTCCGGCGCCTACGACGCAGGGAGTGCCTAGTTCGCGGCTGACGATAGCGGCATGAGAGGTGCGTCCGCCCCTGTCCGTAACTATGGCCACCGCCCGTTTCATCGCCGGTACAAAGTCAGGGGTGGTCATTTCGGCCACGAGTATGTCCCCGTCTTTTACCTGGTCGATATTGGCCGGATCAAGTATGATCCTCACTGTGCCGGTGGCAAGCCCTGGGCTGGCGGCATCGCCCGCCAGCAAAACTGGAGCATCGATTTCGGGTTCCACCTCGACGGCGTCCTTGATGGTGGTGACTGGGCGGGTCTGTACTATATATATCTTGCCGCCCTCCTGAGCCCATTCTATGTCCTGAGGGCTCTGGTAATGGGCTTCGAGTGCCTTGGCAAGATCGGCCAGTTTGAGCACGTCAGCATCGCTGATTTTCTGTTTTTCGCGGGCACCGGAAACTGGAATCCACAGATTAGTGTGCTCAGGGTCGCCGGAGGGATTGCGTACCAGTTTTTTATCCTGGGTGCTTATTTTGCGCGAAGAAATTGTATTGGTTTTTTTCTCTATTATAAAAAGATCCGGGGTAACTTCCCCGGAAACAATGCCTTCTCCAAGCCCATAAATGGCTTCGATAACGATTTTGTTAGTGTCCGAAGTGAGGGGCTCGACGGTAAACATAACGCCTGAAGCCTCTGAAGCTACCATGCGCTGGACGGGTACGGCGATGCCGACTTTGAGATGGTCAATTTTCTGCTGGCCGCGGTAATAAATAGCGCGTGCCTCGAAAAGTGACGCCCAACACATCTGGACGGCTTTGACGACATTGGATCTACCTTCAATGTTAAGATAGCTGCTTTGTTGCCCGGCGAAGGAGGCCTCGGCTAGGTCCTCGGCTGTGGCAGAGGATCGTACGGCTACAAGACCCTCACCCATTTTCAGATAGGCTTCTTCAATGGCTTTGGCGGTTTCGACGGGCATGGCCGCGGTAGTGATCAGTTTTTTGATCTGCGCTGAAGCTTGCAGGAGCTTTTTACTGTCGTTGGTATCAAGTCCTTCCAGGGCCTCAACGATCTTCGGGGCCAGTCCGGCGCTTTGAATAAAATCATAATAGGAATCTACTGTGACTATAAAACCCGGAGGTACGGGGATTTTGGCCCGGGTCATCTCGCCCAGATTGGCTCCCTTTCCGCCTACCAGGGGGATG
>CAZMDI010000167.1:0-3926 GCA_964564995.1 uncultured Dehalococcoidales bacterium | reverse complement strand
TCCACTGCGACAATACGACGACATTTACCCTTGCGGGCAACGCAGCCACCCCTGGAAGCTTTGCTGCTGATATCAGAGCAGTTCCAAAACAATGGTTATGGAACAGAAACATACAACACCCTGGAGCAGTTTATATTCTCGAACACAGAAATTGATCGGATCGAATTGGGTGTTTTTCCAGGCAATCATAAAGGCTTGGGGTTTTGGGAAGCAATGGGTTATCAAGTAACTGAGCCCACCTTAACTCCGCTATCTGTTATTAAAATGCGGAAAGTCAGATCTCAGAACTAAAATCAGCCGTTCAATGCTATTTTACCCCTTCTGAACCGTATTCTTCTGAATAGCCGTTATCCGCTGCAGCAACGGGGGATGAGAGTAGTTTAAAAATACGTAAAACGGATGCGGTGTCAGATTCGAAAGATTCTTCGACGACAGGTTCTTCAATGCGGTAATCATAGTTTGAGGATTATCTATCGTCTTAATCGCATAAAGATCCGCTTCGTATTCGTTTCTTCTTGAAATCATCTGAAATACTATCGACAACACTAGTTGCAAAGGGGTGTAAAGCAAGCCAAAGAACAACAAGCCGGAATATACAGATATGTTCGCCATGTAGAAGCCTTTATAAAGTCCCGGACTATTTATGAATAAAGATAATATAAAGAAAATCACACCAGTTTGAACGATACTTATTATCATTCCCTGAAGAACATGCTTTTTCTTGTAATGGCCTACTTCGTGAGCCAGTACTCCAACGATCTCCGGTATAGAATACTGGGCAACCAAGGTATCGAAAAGAGCAATCCTCTTGTTACGCCCGAAACCTGTAAAGAAAGCATTCAACTTGGTCGAGCGCTTCGAACCATCCATCACGAACACATTTTTAATTGGGAAATTTACCGAACGCGTATATTTCATGATGGATTCCCTGAGATCGCCCGACTCCATCGGCGTGAATTTGTTGAACAGTGGCATAATAAGTGTCGGAGCCAGAAATTGGATAACTAGCGAGAATATTACGACGCCTGACCAGCAATACAACCAGGCATAAATTCCGGCATATTGGAAAAAAGCTAAAATGCCAGCCAGCAGAGTTCCTCCAAATATGACCCCCATAGCCATATTTTTCATCATGTCAGCGGCAAACAGGCGTTTTGTGAATTTATTGAATCCAAAATGCTGTTCTATGACGAATACACCGTATATGCTGAAGGGCAGTTCGAGAAATGTGTAAACAACGATGAGAATGTCGATATAAAGAAGCCCGCTTTCGATCTGGTTGAGGTTCCAACTTCTAACGACTACGTCCAGCCAGTTAAAACCGCGCAGAAACCAGAAGACCAGCATAACAGCGAGATTGAAGCTACTGCTGACAATGCCGAATTTTGTTTTCGCTCGAAGATATTCCTGGGATTTTTGGTATTCTTCGGGCTTGTAGACGTCCCGCAGCATCACCGGCACTTCAAGCTTTGAAGACGTTAGGTTTAGAAGGTTGCCGGTTAATTCAAGCGTGAATTCGGCCAAAAGGGAAACCAGGATTATTATGCCGAAAACATTCATTTTCTTGTCCGCCTATCGTTTTTCAAGAAGCTTTGCAAATTCCGCCTGTCTGTCGTAGTCCGTGAAGCATTATATCTTGAAAGCCGCCGGGCAGATATCATTGAGAATGCATCCGCCACAATCCGGTTTCCTGGCGGTACAGACGGCACGCCCGTGATCAATAAGAAGGTAAGCAAAAGAACCCCACATCATTTTGGGAACCTTTTTCATGAGGTCCTGTTCAATCTTCACAGGGTCTTTATGAAGACTCAATCCAAGCCGGTTAGAGAGCCTTATAACGTGAGTATCTACTGCGATACCTTCTGTCACCCCATAAGCGTTGTAGAGAACCACATTACCGGTCTTGCGGGCCACCCCGGGCAAAGTGATTATCTCGGCCATGGTGTGCGGAACCTTCCTGTCGAAGTGCTCGACCATAGCATTTGCCGCACCCATAATGCTTTTAGCCTTGTTATGGTAGAATCCCGTCGACTTGATGAGGCTTTCAAGTTCGGTAACGTCTGCACCAGCATAATCCTCAGCTGTTTTGTATCTGGCAAAAAGATTGGGGGTCACTTTGTTCACACCAACGTCCGTACTCTGTGCTGAAAGGATGGTGGCTACAAGAAGTTCGAGAGGGTTTGAAAACTTGAGAACTATGCGGGCGCCCGGAAAAAGTTTTTCCAGCCTTCGAATCACTTCCAGAGCATCAGCGGGTTTTGAAGCGATCATAACTACAATTCCTTTTGAGATACATCCAGCTTCGGATAATGAATGAGCCTGCCGTAATTAGCGGCAGGCTCACTGATTAACCGATGTTTTTTCGGCGAACTACTTGGCGCCGATTTTGAACATCTTGGTGGTGCACACCGGGCAAACGCCCTGAGTGGCGGGGCGGCCATTCTTCATGGTTATGGCCTTAGGAGTTTTCATCTCTCTCTTGGTGCGGCATTTTACACAATATCCTTGCATAGCTAAACCCTCCTTTAAAAACTTACTTCTGAGCATAATCTATTCAAGATTGAAAAGTCAATAGTTTCAGGCATGGTCAGGCACAATATTTTTTTATTTTACACGGCTAGCAGGCACTGACCATTCAATATTCTTGAAAAATGCGTCTATATATGCTGCCCGTTTGATCCCGTAATCAGTCATATAGGCATGTTCAAAAACGTCCATGACAAGCACAGGGGCACACCCCGCCGGATGGCCGGTATCATGCTCGTTTATCCACTGGTTGAATAGCCTGCCCGAGATGTTATCCTGATACAAAACAGCCCAACCGATACCGCGCATGGCACCAGTGGCCCGAAAATCCTTTTCCCATGCTTCAACACTCCCGAATTCGCTCGCAAGCTTCATCGCGAAGTTTCCAGCTTTGTCGAGGGGCGTTTTACCTCCAAGGTTGTCAAAATAAAGTTCGTGCAGGCGCATGCCGTTGAATTCCCAGCCGACGCGGCGCTTGAGTTCCGCATACTGTGGCGTACCGGATTGATCGTCCTTGAGCATCGAGGCCAGAGTATCGAGGACTTTATTCGTGTTGTTGACATACCCCTGGTAGAGTGTGACATGGTTGGCTAACATCGCATCGCTTAACCCCACCAGACCCACGAGTTTTGAATAATCTTTCGCTACATAAGCCATATATATACTCCTTTCATATATTTAAGCGTTATACCCGGTACTAAATCACAATCTTGCTAAACATCTACGGAGACTTCACCCGATTCCACGCTTACAGGATAGGTTTTAAGCGGGCGAGGAGGCTTCACCAACCTGGCGAAGAAGAGCACAAAGGGGGGCCAACTCGTCCAACGCACAACTTTGCCGTCGCTTATATCGAACTGTGAGTGGTGTCTCGGGCAAGTAACTATTGTACCTGCGAGTGTACCCTTTGAAAGATTTCCGCCCAGATGGGGACACCAGTTCTGCGTAGCATAAACCCTTTCGCCCATCCTGGCGAGCAAAATGTCCTGCCCGTTAGCTGTAACCATCGTGAGCCCGCCGTCGGGGATCTCCTGAAGCTGTATGACTTTGAATTTGGCGATATCCCACCTCCATAAAACAAATCCGTGTATATTCACCGGTATTTTAGATAATGATAGGCGTAAATCATGAAATAATCATAAAAATCATGTTTCAATAATTACAAAAATATCACAAATTCTGGTTATTTGAATTGTAACAACAATTTCACAAAATACCGCTGTTTTCCAACAATACTCGCATCGACCCATATCATTTCGTCACTATAAAAAGGAAAGAGCTTAAACATTCACGGCATCGGTCATTTTATTGAACATCTAACGTTATGTTATGCTGTTAAAATCCCCATTGCCATTCAGGTGGCTGTTGTTGTCCAGCGAATCTGTCAGTCTAATTGTCCA
>CAZMDI010000166.1:0-3939 GCA_964564995.1 uncultured Dehalococcoidales bacterium | reverse complement strand
TTACATGTAGCTAGCTGATAGCTGAAAGCTGTTTACCGTCCACCCAGCAGCTTCCCTTCCAATTCCCGGTCTCCCGGTTCGACCAGGATTGAACCGTCAGGGAACACTATTGTTGGGATGCTGCAATCGCCGTCGTTCACATTTTCGACGTATTTCCGTGCGGCCCGGTCTTGGTCGATGTCGAACCACGCGAAGTGGATGTGATGTTTGTCGAAGATTCTCCTCGCCCTGGATGTATCTGGGCACCAGGTGGCCCCGTAGATGCGAATCTCTTCGTTAGCCATAAATCCCCCCTTTATCGGCGGTGCAGGATTAGGGTATACCGGGCAGGTTTAAAGGCCGGCCTATTTGTCCGGAGTGGTCACACCGTGCCCTGTCGCTCTGGCAATCTGAAGCCTTTTGATGAGCATCAGCGAAAACAGACTCAAAGGATAGATAGCGAAAGTACCGGCCCCCTTTTGAAAGAAGGCGACGAAAGAGATCACCAGGACTCCTACCGCAGTGCCTAGTCCCGACTTGTGCGTGAAATAAGAGGTGATAGAGGCTGCGATAACCCCGAAACAAAGGGGCACCAGCATGACGGCCAGTATCGCTCCTCCCATGGAAGTCGCGCCCTGCCCGCCTTTGAATTGGAGGAACGCGGACCAGTTGTGCCCTGCCATGGCGGCGAGGCCGGCAAGCATGGCGATGGAAGTCGAATGAGTGAGCGCTTTGGCTAACAACACGGCCGTCACGGCGAGTGATATGTCCATGAGGGTGGCAAGCATGAAGGTCAGTTTTCCGAGATTGTGGAATACCAGCGCAGGGCTGATGGTTCCGTCGGCTCCGCAGCGGACGTTTTGTTTCGCGAAGACTTTCATGACTATCCACGTGGAGGATATCGAACCCAGCAGATAACCGGCAGCGATGCTTAGAATATCATACATATCATTATTTCACTTGGATTTATTATAGAATAAACAAAAAGCCTGCGATAAATCAAGCTTTTAGAGCAAAGGACCTGTTAGGTTAAACTTTTTTTATGCCGCTTTCTTTCGGCCGGCAGACATAGATCCACCAGATGTTTTCGCCCCTCGCCTTCGCCTCTTGGCCTTCTTTCAAAATTCTTGCCTGTTTTTCGTCACAGGGTGTATCATCCTGCGCGAACACCTCGACCGTGACCCACTTTCGCTCCGGTTCCAATTTCCCTGATTTTTCTATTTTCGAAATTCTGCTCTTTAATCCCATATTATCCTTTATTTGTCGTAGAGAACTGTTACTAGCTCCCATTCGATCGACTCACCCCTGGCCTCGGCGTCTTTCCCTTCTTGAATTAACTTTGCGTTAGATTCTCCGTGCGGAGTGCCATCTTCTTTGACAGCGGCGGTGATGTTTCTGAGCGTATGTCTAACTTCAATGATTTCTTCGAGCTTTTCTACACGGTGTTCCTGTTTCATTCGATGCCTCTCCAAAGCGAAAAATTTTATCTTAAGACCCCCAGCCTCGGATGGTCCTTTTCTATCTTTTCTTCGAGCGCCCTCAACCTCTCCTCCAGTTCGCCTGCGGTGAATACTGCAACCATTGTTCTGGCGACCAGTGCCATTGTCTGAGCTTTCTTGTAATCGACGATTTTGTCATTGTAGACATCCCCCAGGATTCCCTCCATCATTAAAAACACGGGTACGAGGCGTGCCGGCATGAGCTTTTGGAGGCGAGCGGCATTTGAGCTGTTGTGCCCGCCTTTGAGACGGGCCTGTGTCCGCTGTTCGGTCATATCCGGCGAATGGGCGAAACAAAAACCGCCGGCCCTTGCCATTCCCTTGCAGGGTTTGCCGTCTGCTCTGGTGCTTTTACAAAAGTGCTTTCCGTAAGGTTCCATTTTGTTCCAGTTTAGCACAATAAGAACAAATGTTCTACATAGGACGGACATTAGTCGGGAGGATGTTGATTCGGAGTGTTAATTAAAATAGTCCTCTAGAGGACTATGCCTTTCAATTTCTGATGGCTGGCTGGGGTGTTCTACTCGTACTCTTTAGGCACAGCGCATATCATCACGAAAGGTTCACTGTCAGAGGTATTCTTGTATTGATGCGTTTCGCCCGGGAGGATCAGTGCGAAATCACCTTTTTTCACCTCCTGGTCGCGGTCTTTGCCGACCACCGCGCCTTTGCCTTCGATGATGTAATTCAGATGTTCAAAGGGGTGACTGTGGAAAGGTGTATGCCCGCACGGCTCGATGGTGAAAACCCGGACAGAAAATAAAGGTGTTCCGTCTTGTTTCGAGATTGGGACCTGTTTGGTTACTCCCTTCGCGCCCTCCATATGGGGTATCATTTTAGGTGTTTGTTCCAGATTGGTGATTTTCATAAGGCTCCTTTTATTTTAGAGTAACACGGGTTCCCGGGTAGCGTCCAGGCCTGGTGTGAGGCGAACCACGCTGGGTTTTTAACGACGCAGCACTTCGCGTGCGAAACACCCCCCCCTGCTTCAGAGCGTCCAAAGCTTTTTTAAACGGAGTGTGTATTACGCAGTTGGCTCAGCGAAGCATTTGTTTCATTTTGAAAATTATCCATCAAAATATTAGCAGGCCCTCTTGACAAGAAGGTATATCTCCAGTAATATATCCCCGTTTTGGCAATGCGGTATATCACGAATGATATAACGCTTATTAAATTAGACCATAAACAAAACTTATCAGGAGAGGGAATGATTTGAACTAACACGTGCGGTTCGTTCGAGGGATATTCAAATTATTGAAAGGGGAAAATTTCAATGTTCTCTATTAAGAAAACAACAATAACGCTCGGGATGGCATTGATTCTGGCGATTGCGGGCTGTTCGGCTCCTGCGCCATCCACCATCACCGCCACATCGACTCAGTTGAGCACGGTGACCGCTACCCAATTGAACACCGTGACTGCCACCCAGATGAACACAGTTACGGCCACCCAAACCAACCTTGTTACGACCACGGCTATCGCTACCACTACAACCACACAGATTGCCACAACGACGGTCGTGCCCGTTACAATAAATATCTCAGCCGCTTCAAGTCTGACCAACGCCTTGAATGAAATCGACAAGGCTTATACAACTTCGAAACCTTGGGTTACCCTGACACCCAGCTATGGCAGTTCCGGCACCCTGCAAACACAGATAGAGAACGGAGCTCCCTGCGACATCTTCCTGTCGGCAGCCGCCGCGCAAATGGATGCTCTCGCGACCAAAGACCTCCTTCTGGCCGGTTCCCGTCTCAACCTCTTGAATAATAAGATAGTTTTAATCGTGCCGAAAGCCAGCACTCTGGGTCTCAAGTCATTTAATGACCTTACACTCGCCACTGTCAAGCTTATCGCCATCGGCGATCCTAAGTCGGTTCCCGCAGGTACATACGCTCAAACTGCCTTCACTCAGCTGGGGATATTGACGGCCATACAGCCCAAGTTCATACTGGGGGCCAATGTGACCCAGGTGTTGCAATACGTTTCCACTGGCAATGTCGATGCAGGCATTGTCTATTCCACCGATGCTGTGTCCGATAGCACTGTAACTGTCGTCGCCACGGGGCCGGCTGAGGTAAATGCCACTATCGTCTACCCCGCAGCTATCATAAAGGCCAGTAAAAACGCTTCAGCAGCACAGGAATACCTCAACTACCTGGCAGGGTCTGCTGCAAAAGCTATTTTCGAAAAATATGGTTTTGCCATGGCTGCCAAATAAAATAATGAAATGCGCTTCGCCGACCGGCTCGATTTTCATAGCCGGTCGGCGGAATGCGAAATGCGGGAAGAATCCTCAATTTCGGAAGAACATAATGATTACGGATCAGCCAGTCGAACTCAATAAAGTGAAAAGGGGTAACAAGCCGGCCAGGTTCGGGGTGTCGCCCGAACCCGGGTTCAGTACGTAGGTGTGTGTCTGGATAGAGAAGGACGGAGAGCTTTTCCTTGTGGCGGTAGG
>CAZMDI010000165.1:0-3944 GCA_964564995.1 uncultured Dehalococcoidales bacterium | reverse complement strand
AGTCGCCCAGCGCATCTCAGACGGAAACGTACCTGAATCCCTGCTCGGAAAGAAAGTGCTGGCACTCGACATGGGAGCCCTGGTTGCGGGCAGCAAGTTCCGCGGCGAATTCGAAGAACGCCTCAAAGCTGTGATGGACGAGGTGCGGCAGGCCGAGGGTGAGGTGATCCTGTTCATAGACGAGATCCATACGGTAGTGGGCGCAGGTGCCGCCGAGGGCTCGGTAGACGCCAGCAATATGATGAAACCAGCCCTGGCCCGTGGCGAACTGCGCGCCATCGGCGCCACGACCATCGACGAATACCGCAAATTCATCGAAAAAGACAAGGCCCTGGAGCGGCGCCTGCAGCCTATCTTCGTGGGAGAGCCCTCCATCGAATCCAGCCTTGAGATACTGCGCGGCCTGCGGCCGCGCTACGAAGCGCACCACAAGATAAAAATCACGGACGAGGCGCTCGAAGCCGCCGTAAGACTGAGCCAGCGTTATATCGCCGACCGGCACCTCCCGGACAAAGCCATCGACCTGATAGACGAAGCGGCCAGCAAGATACGGCTGGAAACCGAGAGTGCACCTCCCGAGATCAGAACACTTTCCGACAGGGCCAAAGCCCTCGCCGCCGAAGAAGAAACAGCCGCACAGAAACAGGAATACGACCGCGCCGCGGAACTGAAAGCGGAAAGGCTGAAGCTGGAAGCGGAGCATACCGAAAAACGCTCCGCCTGGCTCGAAAAAGAGAAAATCAAACCTGAAGTCACCGAACGTGACATCGCTTCACTGGTCGCCAAATGGACCGGCATACCCGTCACACACATGCTCGAAGGCGAATCGCAAAAACTCCTGCACATGGAAGAAAGCATCCATGAACGTTTAATCGACCAGGAAGAAGCAGTCAAATCTGTGTCCGAAGCTATCAGACGCGGACGCGCGGGTTTGAAAGACCCCAAACGCCCGATAGGGAGCTTTATGTTCCTGGGCCCGACAGGCGTAGGCAAAACAGAGCTGGCACGCTCCCTGGCGTGGTTCCTTTTCGGGGACGAAACCGCCATGATCCGCATGGACATGTCCGAATACCAGGAAAAGCACACGGTCTCAAGGCTGATCGGGTCGCCTCCCGGGTACGTCGGGTTCGACGAGGGAGGACAGCTTACGGAAGCCGTCAGGCGGCGACCATACAGCGTCATCCTGCTGGATGAGATCGAAAAAGCCCATCCGGAGGTTTTTAACAGCCTTTTGCAGGTGCTTGACGACGGACGCATGACAGATGGTCACGGGCATACCGTCGACTTCAAGAACACCATCATCATAATGACCTCCAATGCCGGAGTGGACCTCATCCGCCGTGAATCCGCACTGGGCTTCGCTACTCAAAAAGACGCGAACCCCGGCATACGGAGCGGTTACGAGCGCATGAAAGAAAAAGTGATGGCCGAGGTGCGCAAGACTTTCCGCCCTGAATTCATCAACCGCATAGACGACATCATAGTCTTTCATGAGCTTAACGAGGAGCAGTTGGCCCAGGTCGTCGACCTGCTGATAAAAGACCTGCAGAAGAGGCTGGAGGACCGAAAGCTTACGGTCAAAATCAGCGACGCCGCCAGGTCCTGGCTCGTCAAGGTCGGCTACGATCCGGCTTTCGGTGCGCGTCCCATGCGCAGGGCCATCGAGCAGTACGTGGAAAGCCCGCTGGCCAATCTCCTGTTGAAGGGAGAGTTCAAGGAAGGGGACACGATAGTTGTGGATTCAGGGCCTGAAGGCCTGATATTCGGCACCCCCGAGCGCATAGCAGCTAAAAAACCGCGGCGCATAGCTGCCGTAAAAGTCTCCGGGACCCAGGAGTAAAATATCACGGCTTCTCAAGTGGGCCAACCGACAGCGGTAAAGGGCAAGCTCCGGAAGTGGGAATACTGGGTGGGGATACTCACCGTGGTCATCACTTTCGGACTTGCCCTGCTGATGATCCTTAACTGGCATTCCGTCAAACAGATAACGGGGTACGGATACTTTGGGGGTTTCGTGGTGAGTGCCCTCGGAGGCGGGACGGTCCTCGTGCCTATCCCGATGGCCGCCGTACAGTTCGCCCTCGGCGGTATTTTGTCCCCCTGGTTCGGGCCGGCTTTCCTGGGTCCTCTCTGCGTGGGTCTGGTGTGTTCTTTCGGGGAAACGCTGGGGGCGCTCACCATCTATGCCGCGGGGTTCAGCGGAGCCACCCCGCTGGCGAACTCCATGCCCGGCGGGAAGACAGGGCGGATCCAGAAACTTTACGCAAAGCTGACCGTCCTCATGGAACGGCGGGGCACACTGGTGTTGTTCGTGCTCTCGGCCGTTATGAACCCCTTGTTTTTCCCGACATCGCTCGCATGCGGCGCCGTGCGCATGGGTGCAAAGAAATACTTCCTGATAGTATTTTCGGGCAAACTTATCAAGTGCAGCGCCATCGCGTATGCGGGGTATTTCGGCCTGAAGGCCATCTTTTCGGCCCTGGGGATCCAGGTCTGAACAACCTGCAGCTTTGCCATGAAACGGTATTTCAGTTATAATAGATTATAACTTATAGTCGTTCAAAAGAGGGTGTTGATTTGCACGAAGCATGCGGCATTTTCGGTATTTACGCCCCTGATGAAGACACAGCCCGGCTTACCTTTTTCGCCCTCTTCGCACTGCAACACCGCGGACAGGAGAGCGCCGGCATAGCCACCTCTGACGGCAAACGTATCCAGGTGTTCGCCCGCATGGGCCTTGTTTCACAAGTATTCGATGAAGAATCACTGACATCGCTGACAGGGCACATCGCCATCGGTCACAACCGCTATTCCACCACGGGCTCCAGCCGGGTATGCAACGCACAGCCGTTGGTAGTAGGCAGCGGCGACAACACCGTCGCCATAGCACACAACGGAAACATCACCAACGCCGAACCGCTGTTCCAAGAACTGACCGAAAAAGGTTACACCTTCAATACGACCACCGATTCAGAAGCCATAGCCAACCTGCTGCTGGCTTCAACCGAAAGGGACTGGCCCGCCAAGATCAGGCAGACCATGCACCGCCTCCAGGGCGCTTATTCCCTGGCCATCATGACCAAAACCACCCTGTACGGCGTACGCGACCCCCTGGGCGTCCGGCCATTATGCCTCGGCCAGCTGGGCAACGGCAGCTGGGTACTCGCATCGGAAAGCTGTGCGATCGACCACATCGGGGCCACCTTTGTCAGGGAGGTCGAGGCCGGAGAGATAGTTGCCATCGACGAGCACGGGCTTACCAGCTACAGGGAAGACTCCGAAAAGCGCGCGATGTGCATCTTCGAATATATCTATTTCGCCCGCCCCGACAGTGTCATCGACAACCGTCTGCTGTATGAAGCCCGCAGTGACATGGGGGCAGGGCTCGCCGAGGAATACCCCGTGGACGCAGACATAGTCGTGGGTGTGCCGGATTCCGCCACCCCGGCAGCCGTAGGCTACTCTGCCAAATCAGGCATACCGCTCGCCATGGGGCTGGTGAAGAACCGCTACATGGGACGCACTTTCATCGAGCCAGACCAGCGTATACGGGACCTGGGGGTCAAGCTGAAATTCAATCCGATGCGCCCGCTGCTGGAAGGCAAGAGAGTCGTGCTCGTGGACGACAGCATAGTGCGCGGCACGACCACGCCCCAGGTGATCCGTTTGCTGCGTAAAGCGGGGGCCAAGGAAGTCCACATGCGCGTGTGCGCCCCGCCCATACGTTTCCCGTGTTTCATGGGAGTGGACATGGCCACCCAGCACGAGCTGATTGCGGCGCGCAAGTCTATACCCGCCATCTGTGAATATATAGGCGCCGATTCGCTGGGTTACCTGAGTCTCGACGGGCTCTTCAAGGCCGTCGGCCGCCCCAGGGACAGCTTTTGCGCGGCGTGTTTCACCGGCGATTACCCCATGCCGGTACAGCTAGAGATGGACAAACT
>CAZMDI010000164.1:0-3964 GCA_964564995.1 uncultured Dehalococcoidales bacterium | reverse complement strand
ACGCGTCAGCGCAGCTAGCTGGACGGGCGTTAGCCGGGGGCTCACACCGGGAATGCGGACCGCGGCCGTCGATCTCCGACCGATAATCCTCGAGGGCGGGTGACCCGCTGACGAAAGGATCCTCCGGAGCTGCGCAACTGAGATTCTCTCCCCGCTCCCTGGCAGTGCGGCGCAGAGGATCGGAAAGAACGGCATAGGCCTCGTTGACCTCCTTGACCCGCACTTCCCCCTCCGTTACCTGTTGGTTTCCGGTCCCCGCCACAGACAACAGATATTTGTCTTTTCGCTCCGGGCTTCGGTTATCCCGGGCGAGAAACAGCTGAACGTCCGCATATTCTTCTTTCTTCTCGTAGGGCACCAGCTCAAAACCCTGACGCTTCAGACCGTTTTCCGCCAAATTGCCGGAATCACTACTATAGGCCGCAAGGCAGGCGGCCGCCGCAAGAAAATTTCGTCGGGCTTCCAGGTAGTCTTCCATGCTGGCGGTACTTTTCTGCATATTCCGCTCCGTAATTTGTTAGACTAGACTAACAATTGTCGCATGCTGTAAGATGGAATGTCAAGTTAAAAGAATAATTATGACCGCAGTTATTTCACAAGAAAATCTGGACGACCTGGCTGGGTATTACACGGATTGCTTGAATGGCCTCAGATGGCCTGTTATAGCGGTACTGCCCGGTTGGTTAAACGCTTGGTGGCAATCATTCGGCTCCGGTTTCGAACAGCTTGTGCTTGTCGCCCGGGAAGAGAGCAGGATCATTGGCATTGCACCGCTTAAAGCCAGTGGCGGCGCTGTGTCTTTCATCGGTGACAATTCCGTTTGCGATTACCTCGACTTTATAACCGCACCCGGAAAAGAGGACTCTTTCGCTAGCGCCTTACTGGATCATCTCTCCTTACAAGGAGTTAAATCTCTGGTGATGGAAACTCTCAGACCAGAATCGGTTGCGGGACATAACGTTGTTAATGAAGCTACAAGACGCGGTTGGTCTCCGGTATGCCAACCCCTAGACGTCTCGGCAGAGATGGCGCTTCCAAATACATGGGAAGATTATCTCGCAACACTCGAAAGCAAACAGAGGCGGGAGGCCGAACGCAAGATAAGGCAACTGGAATCACTTGCCGAAGTCAGGCTGAGGGTCCTTCACGATAACGAGGCTGGAAAAGATGATCTGTCTCTCTTTTTCCGGATGATGATAGATAGCCGCCGAGACAAAGCCGTCTTCCTGACCGAAGAGATGCGATTATTCTTCGAGAGGGTTGTAGCCGCCATGTCCGCCTACAGGATGCTGCGGCTGGCTTTTCTTGAGGTGGGTGTCGCCCGTGTCGCAGGGATACTTTATTTTGAAGATGATGCTAGAATATATTTGTATAACAGCGGCTATGTTCCGCAATACGGCAATATGGATGCGGGGTTGGTATCCAAGCTTTATTGCATCAGGCAGGCCATTGGGGCGCACAAGAAAATCTTTGATTTTATGAAGGGTCCCGAAGTCTATAAGGTACGCCTCGGAGGCCGCGAAGTAGGTCTTTCCCGTTGCTCGATAGACTTCATTTAGGAAATTGATATGGCACCAGGTTTAAATATAGCGCTATTCAGCATTCACAGCTGCCCGCTGGGCCAACTCGGAACACGAGACACAGGTGGCATGAACGTTTACGTGCGAGAGCTTTCACGTGAACTCGGAAAGATGGGCCATCACGTTGACATTTATACGCGCGCCCATGACACCCGCGACTCCGAGGTGGATTTCCCAAGCGATAACGTGCGCGTTATACATATACAGGCAGGGCCCATAGAAGATATGGGCAAGATGGCCCAATTTAGCCATCTGCCTAACTTTATTTTGAACATGGAAGCATTCTCACAGCGCGACGGGGCAAAATACGACCTTGTACACAGCCATTACTGGCTTTCAGGTTCCGTCGGCATGCGATTCGCTTCGCAATGGAAAGTACCCCACGCGGTCATGTTTCACACACTGGGCGCCGTCAAGAATCGTCTTCCTGTGGGCAATGTTGAATCATGTTTGCGCCTCGAGGCTGAAAGGGAGCTGGTGGAAAAATCACGGCTGATAATCAGCGCGACCGAAACCGAAAAATCCGAGTTGATACGGCTTTACGGGGCGCTCGAAGAACGGATTAAAATCGTTCCATGCGGGGTGAATGCAGACATTTTTCATCCCATCGACAAGATCGAGGCACGAACCGCGCTCGGTCTCGGTAATGGAAAGATCATCCTTTTCGTTGGACGCATAGAAGCTTTGAAAGGTATCGATAATCTCGTCCGGGCGATGGGATTGTTAAAAGCTCCCGGGGACGTAAGGCTTCTGGTCATCGGCGGCGACGAACACAGCCGCACAGAGGTTGAGCGGCTTAAGGATCTGAATATCGAAATGGGCAGCTCACGTTCGATAGAATTCCTCGGCACCGTTGAACAAATGAAACTCCCTTTCTATTACAGCGCTGCGGACGTCTCTGTAGTGGCCTCATATTATGAAAGCTTTTGCCTGGTTATCCTGGAATCTCTCGCGTGCGGGACACCGGTGGTGTCTTCTCCGGTGGGAGTCGCCCCGGCGGTCATCCGGGAAGGCGAAAACGGATTTCTGGCTGCGGACAACACGCCTGAGAGCCTGGCCGCCGGTTTGGATGCAGTGCTTGATGCATGCGAATTGAACAAAAACACCGTGAGACAGACCGCGGAGCGGTTTGACTGGAAATCGATCGCCAGACAGATAGGGTCGCAATACCTGGAATTGCTAAATACTCCCGTCGCTGACCCTGAGGAGGCCCGCTGATTAACTGCCCGGCGGATATACTCGTCATCATGCCGCATCCAGATGACTCTGAATTCGGTTGCGCCGGCACGGTTGCAAAATGGACGAAAGAGGGGAAGTCTGTCATATATGTCATCATAACCAATGGAGATAAAGGAACATCGGACCGGACTCTTTCGCCGGCGAAACTATCCGTCGTCCGGCAGGCTGAACAGAGGGATGCCGCACGCGTTCTGGGCGTGAAAGACGTCGTTTACCTGGGTTATCCGGACCAGGGCCTGGAGGATTCCCCGGACCTGCGTAAGTCCGTGGTGCGCCAGATACGCATATACCGCCCATCCGTGGTTGTGACTCTCGATCCTTACAGGCGCTATATATGGCATCGTGACCACCGTATCGCGGGGCAGGTGGTTCTTGATGCCGTTTATCCGTACTCACGAGACTATCTGGCATATCCCGATATGCTGGAAGAAGGACTTGAGCCTCACAAAGTGAAAGAGATGTACCTGACCGCCAGTGAGGACCCGGATTATTACGCTGACATAACGGATACTTTTGAACTGAAGATGCAGGCGCTTGCCTGTCATAAAAGCCAGGTGGGCGACGGGATGACCGACCTTCGGGAGGGACTGTTTCGTCGGGCAAAGGATATGGCCAAAGGTAAAAAGTTCAAACTGGCGGAGGCTTTCCATTATATCGATCTGGAGATGCTGGGGCCTTACCGCAAAAAAGATAAGAAATAGGCGGGGGCTGGATCCTCTAATTGTTTCGGGAACCCTGGAGTGGAAGTCCCGTTACGTTTGACTTAGGCATCGTCATTATTTATAATAGGATGCCGTTGCTCAGAGCGGCGTGCCCGAACGGTGTAAGAGTGGGGCAACCGATTTGTAATCGGAGGTTAGTGGGTTCGAGTTTCCTCTCGGGCTCTTCCTTTAATCTGAATTGTTGGCATCTGGAGGGGTGCCGGAGCGGCTAATCGGAACAGACTGTAAATCTGTCGCACTGACGTGCTTCACTGGTTCGAATCCAGTCCCCTCCACCATAATGTTCGAAAGACAGAACTCCATCTTTCCCCTCTGTTAAACTCAATATTGACGATGCCATGGGTAAAGTGTATTCAAGGGTGGCAATGCCGTCTTTCACAGTTAATTGCCTGATAAATCCACGTATGAAAGCCCTTCTTTCAG
>CAZMDI010000163.1:0-3975 GCA_964564995.1 uncultured Dehalococcoidales bacterium | reverse complement strand
ACAGTATCGCCGTATTCTATCATCGTGAAATAGGCTGCCATGTTAGCCTGGGAGCCGGAATGCGGTTGCACGTTCGCATATTCCGCACCGAAAAGCCTCTGGGCGCGGTCAATCGCGATGGACTCGATGTCGTCCATGTTGCCACAGCCCCCGTAGTAGCGTTTCCCCGGGTAGCCTTCGGCATATTTATTGGTCAAAAATGAGCCCTGGGCTTCCAAAACGGCGCGGCTGGCGTAATTTTCCGAGGCGATAAGGTTGATGGTTTCTTTCTGCCGTTTTCCTTCCAGTGCGATGGCACTGTTAATTTCGGGATCGGCCTTCTCGAGTGAACTCATTGGACTCCTTCCTAAGGGGACAAACAGAATATCGAGCGTAAATCGCGCAGCATATATTTTAACTCTTGGAGCGCATTTTTAGCAACCGGATAAAAGAATAACAAGTATATATTAGGGCAAGACGATGATCGTACATAGTTCAAGCAAGCTGAAGAGAGCTATCGAAAACCTGTGAGTGGAAAAGGACGGGTCAAACCGCTGGGATTTCGTTCTGTGGCAGGTCGGCGAGCGGTTCAGGCGGGAGTGCATTGTCTCTTTTTACCCGATTTACGAAAGAGTGCATCAGTGCGAAAAGGATCCATGTGATAACAAAGCCGATCAATGAGCCGACAACCCATAACATCGAGACTTCCGGGAGACCCCAGGGAGCGTTGCCGGTAACCAGCCAGTTTTTGAGCAACCAGTAGAGAGCGAACCGGATGACGATGGCGGCAATCCCTGCAGAAATATAAAATTCGATGTTGAAGCGCCAGCTGAATCCAAGGTAACTGAGAGCGAAAAACAGAAGTATCGTGCAAACAGGTATGGAAACCCAGAGATGTAGAGGGGAAAGCACGCAAAAGGACAACAAGTGGAACAGCAGGAAGGTTGCCACACCAAGTTGCATAAAACACTTGCGGAATCCCCCGATACGTTTCTCTATCCGTTTTAGAATACCTGTGATTATCAAGGCCGTACCGATTGCGATGGCGCCCACTGTCGGCAGGTAATAAAACATGTAGGTGATGCGGTCCGAGGCCAGAAAGAGCGGGATCCAGACCACCCAGGTGCCGATTATCCAGCATATGATGAAAATCGCGGCGTTCTTTTCCGGGTTGTTCCTCCGGATGAAGGATTTAACTGCTACGTATGGAATTACAAATAAACCCGCGATCCAGAGCGAAGGGCTGATTATGCCGGTGTAGCTGGGGGTATACCAGTATGGAAGCAGGATATTCGAGTAATTTTCCGGATGGATCAGCCATCCATAGAAATAAAAAGAACCCGTGGGAGAAAGAACCCATTCCCAGGGCTTTGCGGGAAATGCACCCGAGTAGCTGAATTTAATGCTGCTAGTTAATGTGAGCGCGTTTTTAATGTCGCCTACGACGCCCTGGTCCCAGTGACCCCAGACTACGAACGGGATGTACTTGGTCCAGATTATCATTTCGAAAACGCCGTAAAGCAGGAAAAAGGCGATGGGAGCCAACAGCATTGATACGATAAATATGATCGGCCTTGAGTAGGCCTGCCAGAACGTTTTCTTTTTTTCTGTATTAATCTCAATTAACTGGGGGGTTACTTCATCCAGAGTTGGCACTAGCCCTGGTGGTATTATTTCAAAGGTCGAGTCTGTAAAAGAGGCTTCCAGTGTGGATGGGAGTTGAGCCGGCTTCGCGACCGCAATCACTGGTTCTGCGGCTTCACCTTCTTCAGGCATCCCCATGTTCGGTTTGTACCCTATGAAAAACCAGTGCAGCCCAATCGGGATTACCGCGAGCACCCCTCCGAATTTTGAAAGTCCTGCCATGGCAATGCAGATTGCTGAAGTCCACCACCACCTCGGCCCTTTTAAGTAAAACCAGAAAGCGAAAAAGGTGAAAACTACTACATAAATGTCCAGCATGGCCATCCCGCTGTGGAGGAACATGAGGTTCTCTAACCCAAGGAACATGGTGGCGAGAGCTGCTGTTTTATTAGAGCTACCGAGTTTGCGGCAGATATCGTAGAAAGCAATGAGCGCTATCGTGCTCAGTATCACGGCAGGCATGCGCCACCCCCACGTGTTATCGCCGAAAACCTCGATTCCGCCCGCAATTATCAGCTTGGCGAGCGGGGGGTGTTCCACGCGTTGAGTGCCCTCTCCGTTGATAATCCGCCTGGCGTCCGTCACGTAATGCTGCTCGTCAAAGAGAGGTTCGTTGGGATGTGTAATGGTGGCCAGATGTAGCCCTAAAATGACGATGAGAAGCACCAGCAGCGGGAAATACTGCCAGTGAATCAACCTGTTGATGCGGCGGCTTACTTTTTCCATGTCCACCAATTGTTTGCGAAGTAGTTCCAGAGCATGGCGATTGTGATGCCGATAAGGTTAAATATAAGGTAATGACCTTTGTCGGTCAACACGGACGTAGTTACCCAGTTAAGAATACCCCCCGGAGAACTGAAAAAATTAAAGCGCAGGAAGTTGCCGATAAAGTGCCTGAAACCGGGTTTGTTACGGTCAGCGAAGGTAAAAGAGTTGTTCAGGATGAAGTTGGTGACGATCGACACTTCGATAGCCACTAGTGAAGCTGTTCCGAGGTCCCAGTTGGCATGCCCGTGCAATAACCAGAGAATGCCTTCGTTTACCACGATACCTGAAAGCCCTACAAGGAGGAATTTACCGAAGCGCAACAATTCGCCGCTGCGGCGCATAAGGCTGAACAGGTGCCTCAGGTACTCTATCTGCTGGCCCACATCGAGCTTGCTCTCGCCTTTCTGCCGCAACTGGAACCTGAATGGTACTTCAGAGACTTGTGCCGCCTTGCCGACGACCAGCATCTCAAGCAGTATCTTGTAGCCGATAGGTTGCAGAGTTATTCCGGAAATCGTTTCTTTCTTGAAGGCGAAAAACCCGGACATGGGATCTTTGACCCTGCGGCTGTGCGGTAAAAGAAGATGGGCAAGGGCGATAGCTCCGCTCGATATCACCTTGCGTGTGGTGCTCCATCCCTCTGTCCCACCTCCAGGCACATATCTGCTGGCGACTGCTATGTCCGCTCCGTCACAGAGGCTTTTTATCAGCGCTGGGACAACCTCCGGAGGATGTTGCAGATCGGCGTCCATGACGACGACCATGTCGGTGGAAACAAGGTAAAAACCGTCGACGACGGCAGAAGCAAGGCCCTTTTTGTCTTTTCGGACGACGACGCGGACAGGGTATTTCGAAGAAAGACTGGTTATAAGCTCGGGAGTTCCGTCACGGCTATCGTCGTCCACAAAAACAACTTCGTAATCGTTCCCCGGGATAGCTTCAGCGATGCGTTCTACGAGGGGTCTGATATTATCGTGTTCGTTATACGTGGGTATGAGAATCGAAAATGATTTGGTCATTTCAAACGCTTTTCATAATAGGCATTCCGGTAAACATTCCGATTATTCTACCATAACAGGGTTAAGTTGTAATAAAGATATTTGTGGAAAACAATCAAACGAATTCTATGTCATTGATGCATTTTAGCCAGAACACACCTACCTGGCCGGGCCGGATTAATCGGAGCGGATAGCCATGTCCCCTTGAAAGGGTTTGCCCGTCTACCTCGAGCGCCATCAAGACATCTTCGGCAAGGGCGTCACTTATTGGCAGGATTTGTTGCACGTTATCCAGTGAACGGAAGACAAGTTGACTGGCCCCGATTTTAACATCTGCTGCGTGCATAAGCGAAGCCAGTGTAAACCCGCGAAGCGTTTCATTATCAGCGAACACCGTCGGGCAGATAAGGAGCGATGTTTGTTCTTTCATCGAGAATTGCAGGAGGTCTGAATATGACAGATTGAGAGGAGTATCAGTCAGACCGTGAACGTTCAGACGATAGCTTGTAACGTCAACAATGGGGCTTGGATTAAGCACATGAAGCAGTTCCAGAGGTGTAACCGGCAACCGGTTATTATCGACATC
>CAZMDI010000162.1:0-4011 GCA_964564995.1 uncultured Dehalococcoidales bacterium | reverse complement strand
ATTCTTCGGGAGAGCCGAAAGTTCTCGTACTTTTGGTTCTAACTTCGACAAAAACCAAAAACCCGGGCTCTGAGGCCACTATATCGATTTCCCCGTAGGGTGCGCGGTAGTTAGATCCTAGTATCGTGTATCCGTGAGCTTTAAGGTATTCCTGGGCCAGTTTTTCTCCCAGCCGCCCGGTAGCATCAGTCTTCATATTCGGAAGTAAAGCGTTGCCCCAAATGGCAAAAACTCAGCCGGTGAATGGGGGACAATCCTTTTGCGATTATGCCGCGCCAATGCTCTTTGGTGCCGTATCCCTTGTTATTGGCCAATCCGTATCCCGGATATTTTGTATCCAGTTCCACCATCATAAAGTCACGGGTAACTTTCGCAATGATTGATGCACAAGCTATCGAATAGCAAAGGGCGTCGCCGTGTATTATTCCTTTTTGCCGAAGTTTTACATCGGGTAGTTTGAAGAAATCTATCACCAAACTGTCCGCGGCCGGAATAAGCTGTTCTATGGCGTATTTCATTGCCAGTTTGCTGGCGTTGCCTATCCCGATCGAATCGATGACATCATTTTGAACGACGCCGGTGCCTATGCCTACAGCGGTTTCCTCAATAAAGCTGAAAAGGTATTCACGTTTTTTATGGGAGAGAATCTTGCTATCCCGCACTTCTTTCAACCATGGCCTGCGAATATTACAAGGGAGTATAACGGCACAGGCAGAAACCGGGCCCGCCAGACAACCCCGTCCGACTTCGTCTACCCCGGCAGTCAGAAGATAGCCTTCTGCAAGAAACTTGTGTTCTTCACGGAACGTCGGTTTAAGTTTGGTCCGCGTGGTTTTCATATCATAGGCCGTGCCGTTAACATGCCGCCGCATGTACAAATACGTGGAATCTCAATCACCTTTACCCGTCATATCCGGTAAATATATAACTTGTATATTTATAGAGTAATAAGACGCTTGACTCTGTCTTGGATGATGCCAGCGACTACATTTTTCGGCAACAATGCGTCGATCACCAAAAAACGTCTAGGTTCGTTACGCGCAAGTTGAAGGTACCCCTTGCGCACCTGTTCATGAAAAATGATTGTTTCTTTTTCGAACCGGTCTATGCGTTCTTTGTTTTTCCTCGCCAGCCCGTCGGCCGCCGGGATATCAAGCAAAACAGTCAATGAAGGCTTCAAGCCTCCTGTGGAAAGATCATTAAGTGTTTTTATAAGGTCAAGGTCTAAACCGCGACCGTAACCCTGGTATGCAAAGGTTGAATCGTAAAACCGGTCGCAGATGACGAAATTCCCTTCGCTCAAATTCGGATTTATAAATTCGTCCACTAGTTGGTTGCGTGAAGCGCTGAAAAGAAGCAATTCACCCGCAGGTGAAATCTGTACGTCACCTCTCCATTTCAACCAGCGAGTGATATTTTCCCCGAGGGTTGTGCCGCCGGGTTCATGAGTAAGCACAACGGGGACTGATTCTTTGATCAGCCGACGGTGCAGGGCTCGTGCTTGATAGCTTTTGCCGCACCCTTCTCCACCCTCAAAGGTGATAAATGAGGGTATCAAGGTGTGTCCCTGAAAATCTTAACATGTCGGTTTGGTTCGCGTCCCACACTTTTCGAGGCCAGCATATTTCTTTTCGCAATCAGGTGTTGAAGCCTTCGTATATATGCTCCCTGGGGATTAAGTTCAACAGATTCGTCACCCTCTTGCAATACCTCCGAGGCGGCTTTCTCCGCTTCGTGGAGCGCTGATTCAAGGGCACCTTGTCTATCTTCTGAAACGTCGCCCATGTGCGTGTTTGGAAGGGCTCCGGGATGCATAGTAGCGAGCATCTTCCTTAGCTGCACGGGGGTATGTGTCCTTAACACATATATGGGGATGCCGTGCGCTTCGGCATCGCGTATCTTTTGCGGTTTTCGTCTGAAGTAACTCTTGGATGTCACCATGAGGCCCGCTGTCCTTAAATCCTCGGTGATGCTGAGTGTAAGCCCCATATCGCGGGCCTGCTCTTCTAATTGCTGACGGTTGATGCCAAAAAGATACATGCGGGGAGACTCTTTCGAATTCTCCTTCGGTCTCTCGGCAACCATCTCCTTACCGTGTCTTACGGGTTCCTGTTTCTCGATACGGACTTCACCATTTTCTAGCCAGCGTATCTCGGTGGTTGCGGGTTGCCCCCGCAAACTTTCGTCAACAGCCTCTGCGGTGTCCGTATGTACCGCCACCTTGTAGCGGTCCTGAATCTCCACGACGACGCTGAAAGTTTGCGGGGATTTCCTTTCAAGAATAGTCTTCTGGGTCCCCCTGCGTTTGGCTTCTTCATCCCCAAGAGTGACCGCTTGAATACCGCCTACAAGATCCGAGAGAGTGGGATTTATCATCAGGTTTTCGAGGGTATTGCCGTGAGCCGTGCCGATAAGCTGGACTCCTCGTTCCGCGATCGTGCGGGCAGCTTGGGCTTCCAGTTCAGTACCGATCTCATCGATGATTATAACTTCGGGCATATGGTTCTCAACGGCCTCTATCATGACAGAGTGCTGCATATTAGTTCTGGCAACTTGCATACGGCGGGCGTGCCCTATAGAAGAGTGGGGGATATCACCGTCTCCCGCGATTTCGTTTGATGTATCCACTATGACCACTCGTTTTTTCATATCGTCAGCCAGAACCCTGGCGGCTTCCCGCAGCATGGTAGTCTTGCCAATGCCCGGACGCCCTAATAGAAGGACGCTATTACCCGACTGAATCAGGTCTTCGATTATCTTGACTGTTCCCTGTACAGCTCGCCCCACGCGGCAGGTCAACCCTACGATGCGCCCCTCACGATTGCGGATAGCGGAAATACGGTGCAGGGTACGGGCTATCCCAGCCCGGTTATCGTCCCCGAAACCACCGATGCGCGAGGTTACATAATCGATATCTTCCTGAGTGATTTCGCGACTATCGAGGATAGAATCTCTTTCGGGAAATCGAGCTTCTGGGGGGCGGCCCAGGTCAATAATTATCTCAAGCAGATTTTCTAGCCCCTCTTGCGCCAGTAACGGAACACGAATATTCGCCGGAAGCTTTTCAAAAAGTGCATCCAGCTCGGGGTTCGTTCGTTTGATGCTGAGTTCGGTGATTTCGTTTTTTTTGGCTTTGGGCATTTCGATAGTCACCCTCGGAATATTTTATATCCCTGTAAACGCGTTTGGCAAATGCCTTTCGCTTCCGGCATCAGGATATGGGTTGTTTGGAAGGCACTCCTGAACGCCTGGGAAACCGCGAAGGGGTGGAAGATATCTTGTCTACGATAACAAGACAACGTTCATCTGTAAAGCAAGATAAATGTACCTTTTGCAATTCCGGACATCCGCCTCCAAGGATAGATATCGCCTTAACTGAATCGGCGATTTCTTCCGTGATTTCACCTTTCTTCTGAGCGATGAAGCGGCCTCCGATACGACAAAAAGGCAGGGTAAGTTCTGAAAGCGTCGCCATTTCAGCAAGTGCGCGCGCGGTTACAGCGTCAAAACTTTCGCGATAACCGCTCGATTGCGCCAGGTCTTCAGCTCTTGCGTTGATGACCTGCACTTTTTGCAACGATAAAATTTCTACTAAGTGGTGTAGGAAATTGGCCTTTTTACCGGTGGATTCAAGCAGTACGAGTTCAATCTGGGGGAACATAATCTTCAAAGGGATGCCGGGAAACCCGGCTCCACTGCCGACGTCAATAAGCCGAAAACCTTCGGGAATCGGTCGCGGCAAAGCAAAGCAAACCGTCATGGAATCCAGAAAATGTTTTTCTTGAACTTCTTCACACCCTGTTATTCCGGTAAGATTGATGCGGGTGTTCCAGTCAATAAGTTCGGCGAAATACTTTCGGAAAAGGTCTACACGGTCAAGGGGGAGTTCTAGCCCCAGTTCAGTAGCCCCTTGCTTCAGTCGTTCCATTTTGATATTCAATCACCTATTATACATCTTGTTGTTGTCCAGCGAATCTGTCAGTCTAATTGTCCAGCGAATATGTCAGTACT
>CAZMDI010000161.1:0-4034 GCA_964564995.1 uncultured Dehalococcoidales bacterium | reverse complement strand
CATGGCGCCCCCACCGTATGCAACAGGCACGATAGTAAGAGCCTTTCCCCATGAACTATTCACCATGCTTCCTCCAGTGGAACAGGCTGAACGCATGCCATTCGAGGACCGCATCAAAAAGGGTTTCGATATGGCCCTTTCCGATGGCCTGGATATGTCCATATGCATGTCGAGTGTTGCCGTAGCCATCGGACAACGCTTCACCCAGTATGCCAAAAAGGGCAGCGAACCCGGTAAATGGTTCAAGAAGGACCCCAAGACTATCGTGAGGCTGGCTAAAGGCATGCTGAACGCCCGGATCCATCACCGCACGCTGCTTCCCAAAGACCTCTGGAAACTTAAGGGTTTGGTTACTTTCGGAATCGACGGCGACGTATTCTGTGAAAAGATCAAGGATATGTGGGGTTGTTATCCACTTGACTTCCATGGATGCACCGAAGCCCCTATCATCGCCATGCAAGCCTGGGACCACACCGGTATGACCTTTGTGCCGCATCTGAATTTCTTTGAATTCATCCCCGAAAAAGACGTGCTGCGAGCCAGAAGAGACGCCTCGTTCAAACCGCGCACGCTGCTTATGGACGAGCTGGAACCGGGTAACTACGAACTGGTCATCACCAGTCTCCACGGCGGCCCTTTCATGCGCTACCGCCTTGGCCATATGGTCAAAATTATCGCCCGCCGCAATGAAAGACTGAATATCGACATACCCCAGATGGTTTTTGTTGCCCGCATCGACGACCAGATAGATATCGCCGGCTTCACCAGGCTGGGCGAAAAAGTCATCTGGCGCGCTCTGGAAAACAGCGGACTGGAATATGTCGATTGGTGCGCCCGCAAAGAAGTGCATGAAAAGCCCCTGCTGCACCTGTATGTAGAGATGAAGGAAGAAGCCCGCAGGATGCCGCTTGGCCAGGTGGCGGAGCTGATCCATGAAGAACTTAAACTGCTCGATACGCCCTACGCGGAGCTGGAGTCATTTACCGGACTGCGCCCACTGATGATAACGCTGCTGCCCAGGGGTGCTTTCAAAAACTATGAGCTGCGGCAGAAGGCGGCCGGGGCCAGCATCACACACATTAAAGTCGGCCATATCAACCCGGAAGAGGAAGTTATAGATTTCCTGGTGAATACCCCCGTTTCGGTGAAACCCAGAGAGCCTGCCCAAAATGCGCGTGTTTGATATACTTGAGCGCATAAATATAATCTTTGGAAATTGAGGACTCTAACGTGGAAAAGACCTGCAAAAACAAGAGCGTGCTGATCGTGACGGGTTTTGCCCCTCTCAGACTCCCGCAACTCGCTGACATGGGGATGCCGACGGGCCCCATCAGCCTTCTCTCTAAAATGGCAGGCAAATCCACTCTTCAGTTTTCCATCCCCACCGTCGCTCCGGCGGTCCTGGCAACGTTTCTTGCGCAGCATGGTGTAGACGTGCAGGTCACAGATTGTTTCATCGACGCGGACAGAAAATATGACGCCGATATCGTTGGGATCTCTTCGACGTTCATGGGGGTCGAAGACGTCGGACGTATCGCGGAAAAAGTAAAACGCGATAATCCGCTCGCAGTGATCGTGCTCGGCGGGCCCCTCTCATGGTCAGTGCCTGCGGCAGACCTCTTTGAAGTCATACCTTTATTGAACTACGTAATCATGCGCGAAGGCGAACAGACCTTTCTCGAACTGGTGCACGCGATTAATGCAGGCACCAGCGTGGAAGGCATCGCGGGATTGGTGTTCAAAGACCATGGCAAAACGGTACAAACCGCAACCCGACAGGGTATCCAGTGCGAGGAGATAGGCCAACCCGACTGGAAGTTATTAGGTATTCCTTCCCGGCGCCGTTTACCGGTGTTGCCGGTTGAAACCAGCAGAGGTTGCCCCTTCAATTGCGCATATTGTTCCGAGGTATCTTACTGGGACAAGCCTGTGAGATACCGCTCTATTGATAGTGTGGTGAAGGAACTGTTATACGATATGAGAGAACTGGGCATCAACACCTTCCGTTTCACCGATTCTTGCTTCTCCGCACCTCCAGAGCGTTGCGGCGAACTGTGCGACAGGATTTACGAAACCTGTATCTCTCAAGGTATGCCGGTGAAGTGGTCTTCATACGCACGAATAAGCAATCTTGATGAAGCTCTCTTAAATAAGATGAAACGCTCAGGGTGTGTGGCCCTCGACATCGGTGTCGAGTCCGGCTCTACCGAGATGCTGCGTTCCATGGGCCGTAATTATGCTCCCGAGGCATCAATCAATATCGCCCGTATCGCCAGGGAACTCGGGATTATCACCAACTTCAACGTGGTAGTGGGTTTCCCCGGGGAGACGCAGGAAAGCATAATGTGCACTGCCGAACTCATCGAAAATGCTGCCCCCGACACCTTCGCCAGTTTCTTGTTTTACATGGCCCCCAACACCCGGGTGGACGGGGCACAGTCGCGGTTCCACGTAGAAGGACACGGCCTTACCTGGAAGCACGATACCATGAACAGTGAAGAGGCCCAGGAAGGGATGATGGCCCTCGAGGCGCATATCAAGCATTCGGCGAATTTTCCTGGCGGTGAATACTTCGCCTGTTACCTCGCTTCGCTCGGATATTCGGTAGACGAAACAAGAAGATTCTATCATGACATAACCAGACTGGTACAAGCCCCCGGGGACAAACAGGCATTGGATTCAGTGAACCGGGTGGTAGCGAGCATCAGCAGGTACTGGTAGGAAAGATGTTTGATACGATGAAATGATCCGTTGACTGTGAAACAGCTGACACCAGTTAAAATGCTTCACAAAACGTTTATGTTTAGTGCTTAAAAAGGCCAGGGAACAAGCCTGATAAAAATATAAACGGAACCTGCGCTATACGATGCTAGACAAAAAAGAAAAATGCTCCATGTTTTTGAATTAGACCGGGCCAATTGCCCCAATTTCCAGCCGCTTGCTGCGATGGCCAGGCACACGGCTGGAATCATCTGGTAGAAATAAAAACTATACATAGGTCTGTCTATAAGCAACTCTATGGCAACCAGCAGCACATAAATCCCAAAAAACCAGCATACCGTAAACATTGCAACACTATGTATATCTCTTCTGTCTTTTACAGCTTGCCATATTTGAAAAACCATCGCCGGGATAATCAAAATCCAGACATTCCAACTTATGACCGTAGAATACGCAGGCGAAGCTGAAACAGCATTATAATTTTGGATCACTTGCGAAAAGAGCCATCTCCAGGGTTCGGTCGGCATCAATGCGCCATTTTTCCACCCTGCTCCAGAGGATATTAAACTATACCAAAGCGGGTAATAAATTCTGGAAACCATATTGCCCCATAAAGTGGTTCTAACATATTCCAGCGGAGGGAGGAATAAACACCAAACCACTGGAATCGCAAGCAGTAATTTCGACATGGGCATGATAACGCTGTGTACTGGAGCAGTTATATTTTTGTTTCGAACGGAACTCCAGACGTATTTCATTTCATCAATCAACGCAACCCGGTTAGTGACCGTCCAATGGATCATTATTACGAAAATCCCAAATATTGCCGTCTCTTTGCACAAAAGGCTTAAACCAAGCGAAATACCAGCCGACAGATATCTGTCTTTCAGGTATAGCAAAAATCCCAAAAGCATAAAGGTGGCAAAGAATATATCCAACATAGCCAGATGTGCCATGACATAGCTTAAATTCTCTGTAGCAAATAAAAACGTAGCAAATACAGGGATGAACGAAACAGCCTCAAACCAATTTCGATTTGGCTTCGCATCTGCTAAAGTACGTGTTTCACGCCAAAAACTAGATCGAACCAACGTTCCGCAGAGAAGATAAAATATTAAAATAGAAGCGGTTCCAAAGATGATCGGGATGATACGCCCGCCTGTTGAGTTTTCCCCGAATAGGTACATTCCGACAGCTATGAACCATTTGCCGAGGGGCGGATGTTCGAGATGCACCAAAGCCTCACCGTGCAGGATACGGTTTGCCTCCAATACATAGTAACCTTCGTCTCCTACAGGGGTAAGGGGGTTTTT
>CAZMDI010000160.1:0-4058 GCA_964564995.1 uncultured Dehalococcoidales bacterium | reverse complement strand
CCGGCATGATAAAATTTCATGCCCCCGTTTCAGATGTGATTTTCGCCGTACGCGAAGGCTATACTGTCGATGTCATCGGAACAGTGACTGGGATGCTGCACGGATACCTGAACATAGACATCCTGGATATCACGGTCACCGACCCGCCGGGGGGATTTATCGGGGATGTGGGTTATTAAGAATTTTCTTAGTGACGGTGCAAAACCCTCTGACCTATGAACAATAAAGCAATCGCAGCTATTCTGGTTGGCTGTTCCCTGCTAACTACTGCGTGCGGGACACCAGCAATAACTTCTAAAACACAAATTGACGCTACGGTCAATCAGAGCCAGAGTACAATCACTCCCATCACAAGCGCGGGCGGATATACTTCACCGAATATGCCCGCCAATGCCACTTATCCGGCCATCGCCGCATGGACTATGTACCCTCTCAGGCTCGACCAAAACCCCGCTGTTGCGGGCCAACCCGTCACAATCTGGACGAGCGTGTACATGGTGGACTTTCTTATCACGTTCATCATTGCCAGGCTCGAAGTGAACGGCACGCTGGTGGACCAGGCGCGCTGGATGCTGTACATCGACGAAGCGGACCCACACTTCTTCGTCTATACCCCTCCAGCGCCGGGAACCTACAACATCACAATCGTTGCCAACCTTGAGGAGAATGAAGCCTATAACCAAAAGGGCGGCGAGCAGATTTCCATCTCCCAGACCACGATGTTGGTTGTGAACTGACAGGCATTCAACCTGAGTGGAAATCCTGAGGTTGCGGGAGCACTCCCCTAATATGCCAGGATAACGGTATTGCCGCGAAGCAGGACACGCACAAAAGCATGGTAAGAGGTGCCGTCAGACAGCATCTCTTCCGAGAAAAATGTCAGCTGCACCACGTCCATGATTTCCGCCTTGCCTGTAGCGATATTCTTCGTGTCATAAGTGATGATTCTGCGGTTGACAGCCGCCGGGTCGAATTGATACGTAAACTTGCCCCTGGTAACTGGGAGAGCCCCCTGTTCGACAACCGCTCCAGGAGTGACGGCAGCGTAATGCACAACCGTCGCGTTGCTTGTACCGCTGATAGTCAGGCCCTTCGCAGCTTCGAAAGTTGACTGCTCCGGCAGGCTCAGTACGAGAGTGGAAGGACTTACAGGGCGGACTTTCTCTATCACGTAGATCTCGCCGCTCGTACCGAACAGCCCTGACATGTACCCCGCGTGACCGTTCCAGTCGCCTTCTATGGTGAAGCGGTATAACCCCGGGATGTCGAGGGCCCACTTCACTGGACCTGCAAAATTCCCGAAGGTATCACCGGTTGCCTGTGCCGTAACCTGCCTGCCGTCCGGGTATGTAAGTGTGTAGGTCACCAATGCCGGGAGGATCGGGTCTATCTGAGCCACAGGCGTGAAAGAAGTTCCGGTCTCGTAAACCATACCCGGCCGCGTACTCACAAGGAAAAACCGCGACAATTGCCCGTAAGAACCAATCAGATCTTCCGCTCCCGCCGAAATGATACGGTTATTGTTCGTGCCTCTCGGCATCAAGAACCCGCTCGCGAGGTAGCCAGCATAGGCCGGGGCTCCAAAGTTGACCCTTCGCACAACGCCACCTACCAGCCTGTAGATATCGCCGGGGAGGTCGCCGTTATTCGAAGCGTTAACCTGGGCGCCGAAGCTATTAGGGCATACCGGCCAGTAGGGGGCCCGGGCACCGTCTTCGCTCACCAGAAAGCGGGACATAAAACCCGGGCGCGGCGCGCCGGCGTAATAGTAATTCCAGTCTTTGATGTACTCAGGGAAAAGATGGGGCGAATAGCCGTTGAAGGTCGTAATCTTAAGATTGGTTGCGCCGATCGTTGCCAGTGCGGTGTCATACGGCGCCGGATTAACAGATGATTCCCATGTCAGTGTTGGTATGATCTTGTCCGCCCCCTGCTGGTCCGAACCCATGATCAGGACGTCTCCCGACTGAAAAGGATAATTGATATGAACGAGATGGCTGACGTCCGCGCTTTCTATCCAGCCTTCGAAATGCGTTTCGCCCCGGTCAACGAAAGTATTCCCAACGGCAAGCTTCTTCCCACGAGCGATTATCGGGCTGTCAGGGGCATAAACCACCCCTGCATGCCGCATGGCACAGGCCCAGAGGTGTCCTGCCTGATCGGTGTATTTCGCAAAAATCTTCGCATGGTATTCGCCGGGGGAATCGAGCAAAAGCTGCTGGGCGCCCTGGGCCACCCCGTAGATGCCACCGGGCGAGGCAACGCCGCTGAATGAAATCGTTTTAACCGTTTTCGGGTCAGAGTTTATGTAAAGGCTGGCTGTTATATCGACTTCTGCCGGAACAGCCGGGGCGAACGCTATGTCGCGCCCGTACTTCGTGCCGACAGGATAGGCGAAACCCTGGAAAGTGGCCGTCGCCATGGTCATGCGCTTGGCTATCCAGAAGTGGTAGGTTCCTCCTCCCTCGTAGCGGTTACCCCATTTGTCCGCCCACCAGCCCGACATCTTGACGGTATAGCGGCCGTACCCCGCGGGTTTCCAGGCAGTGAAGGCGGTTTTGCCCGTTGTAGGCCATAAAAGCCTCGTTCCCATGAAAGGAGCTGTGCCCAGGTCGGTCACTTTTCCGTCCGGTCCCGTGATTTGTGCGGAAAGAGTTCCGGCGGTACTGTTCCAGGGAATGTTGGAACGCGCTTCTATGGTATCGGCAAAGAATTGAGGTTCTAGCGAGTATGAGAGAACCGTTTTGTTGTCCGCTGAATACAGCGGCAGAACCACCTCGTCCGGTATAAGGTTGCGCGGCGAAAGGGCGAAAACGGCCCTGTCCTCATCGGCCACCACACCTTTGTATCCGTTGGAGTTATAGTCCCCCAGGATGGTCCAGAATACCCGGGGAATTATGTCCGCGGCGTTAACGAAACGCCCGCTGTAATGGGTTCCAGTGGCGGGAATGGGTGGGGAAAAGATATGCGACATGGTCGGGATGGCCTTAAAGAAAGGACGACGGGCGAAAGTCTCGCCATTCAGGTTGTAACGGGTCGTTTTGACAGTGAAACCGAAATCCAAACGGAGGCGGTATATGCCGGGGGGAAGGCCCTGAGGAAGAACTGCACTCACTGCGAAAACTGCCTGGTATTCGCCAAGCACCAGCTTCGCCTCTGCCATGGCTTTAGTTGAGTAGATATCGACGGGGGTGCGAAACCCATAACCGAAGCGGTTAGTGGCGGCGCCTGTGATACCGCCTTCTATGGCAAGACCGGAGGGAGTCAACAGCGTCGACATGCGCTCGTCGCTCGCCTGCCGGAAAACGCCGCCCGAATCGAAAGTCCGCTCCGCAGTCACCAGCAGGCACAATCCGTCGGGTTTTATGTTTGTCGCTTTTGTCAGTGCCACTATGTGCTCTTGATCGACGCTTAGCGTAGACGAAATGTTTAGTGTCTGGCCCGGCAACCACGAGTTCGGTGACACTGTGACATCGGTATGCCATTCTCCGTAGTCGGTATGTCCATGGTCGCCGAAATTGAGGGCGGAGGCGTCAGTTGCAAATTGGGGTTTTATAGTCTCTGCGAAGACGGAAGATGGTTTGAGCGCACCGACCGCCCCGAGGAGCGCAGTACCCCCTGCAAGCGACTTGATGAAGTCACGGCGATTTATTTCGAAACGGTGCTTAACCATAATCGTGCCTCCTTAAAGGGCAGAAACTCGCTTTAATTATAGCCAACCGGTTATAAAAAACAATGGGATATTAGTTGGTCCCCACGCTGAACAGCGCTGCCCCGGAAAAATAGTTGTAGCCCGTGCCTGATTTATGGATGACGAAGTATGAATAAACCGCTACCGCGATGAACAACAAAATGAAGGGGATCAGAATCAGGCGATTTTATGTTTTTGCTGACACAAACATAGTTTACTAAAGCCGAAGAATAAACAATCAAGGGCATACCTAACCGACTCGTCCGTATCTTTTAAATAAGCCACGCAGATCTCTGTTTGTTCCAAGCGAGACGAGAGCAAATTTTCGCAAACCAGAAAAAGAAAGGGAAGCTTTCGCCTCCCTTTC
>CAZMDI010000159.1:0-4082 GCA_964564995.1 uncultured Dehalococcoidales bacterium | reverse complement strand
AGGCCTTAGTTTTCGCAAGATCAAACGAAGAATGCTGATTATCGGGGTCAATAGAAAGGGCTTTGGCTTGTTGTGCCATCCAGACACGGGCTAACCCGTCTTCGATGTCAACGTCGGTGGCTCCGTCGAATACGGGTGTAACCGCTTTAAAACCCAGCATCTGTCCTACCCAGCCAAGGTGGGTTTCGAGAATCTGCCCCAAGTTCATGCGGGAAGGGACGCCGATAGGATTGAGCACCACGTCTACCGGCGTGCCGTCTGGCAGGTAAGGCATGTCTTCGACAGGACAGATGATAGAGATGACACCCTTGTTTCCATGGCGTCCGGCCAGCTTGTCCCCTACGGAAATCTTGCGTTTCTGAGCAACCCAGACCTGTACCCATTTATTAACGCGAACGGGTAGTTCATCGCCGTCATCGCGTGAGAAAATACGTACATTGATGACCTTGCCAGATTCCCCGTGGGGGACCCTCAGGGAAGTATCTTTTACCTCACGGGCCTTTTCGCCGAAGATGGCTCGAAGCAGTTTTTCTTCAGCAGAAAGTTCGGTTTCGCCCTTGGGTGTGATTTTGCCGACCAGGATATCCCCCGGCTCGACTTCGGCGCCAACCCGGATGATTCCGAATTCATCCAACTCGCGCAAGTTTTCTTCGCCAACGTTGGGGATATCGCGGGTTATTTCTTCAGGGCCCAGCTTGGTATCGCGGGCTTCTACTTCATGTTTGGAGATGTGGATAGAGGTGAATTTATCCCGTTCAATCAGCCGGTCGCTAACGATGATGGCGTCTTCATAATTATAACCGTTCCAGCTCATAAAAGCAGCGACGACGTTCTGACCCAGGGCCAGTTCTCCGCGCTCGGTAGCTGAACTATCGGCCAGGACCTGCCCGGCAGACACATGTTCACCCTTGCTCACCACGGGCCGCTGGTTGATGCACGTACCCTGGTTGGTGCGCACGAACTTCTTCAGGGGATAAGCCTCGCTGCGTCCGTCCGGTGTAGTAACAACAATCTCGGAACTGGTTACTGAAGCTATGACTCCGTCAGCTTTGCTGAAGAGCACCTGCCCACTATATTTGGCTGCCTCGGTTTCCATCCCGGTGGCTACGAGCGGCGCTTCAGGAAGCACCAAAGGAACGCCCTGGCGCTGCATGTTCGCACCCATCAGGGCGCGGTTGGCATCGTCGTGCTCAAGGAAGGGTATGAGGGATGCGGCGACACTGAATATCTGTTTCGGAGATACGTCCATGTACTCGATCTTTGCGGGAGGCATGAAGAGGTACTGGTCGGCGAAACGAGCCTCGACGTGCTCTTCGGTGAATTCGCCTAGTGCATTCAATTTGGCATTAGCCTGGCCAACGACCAGTTTATCTTCGGTATCAGCCTGCATATATTCGGATTCTAGCGAAACGAAAGGAGTGATCTTTATTGAGTGTGCAGATCCCTTTGCCAGTTTAGCAAGCATCTCTTTGGTGACTTCGACACCGGATTCGAGGAGGACCTTGCCCTTGCTATCCTTTACATCCTCAAGAGGCTTGCGTCCCACCATCTCTGGGCTGTGGGTATCAAGCTCAGTCTTGACCTTGCGGTAAGGGGTTTCGATGAAACCATAACGGTTGATGCGGCCGTACGTAGCCAGGGAGCCGATAAGACCGATGTTGGGTCCTTCAGGCGTCTCGATGGGGCAGATTCGGCCGTAATGTGAAAAATGGACGTCGCGTACGTCGAATCCGGCGCGTTCGCGGGAAAGGCCGCCGGGGCCCATGGCCGACAGGCGGCGTTTATGAGTGAGTTCGGCCAGGGGATTGGTCTGGTCCATGAATTGTGAAAGCTGAGATCCGCCGAAAAATTCGCGTACGGCGGATACCACGGGGCGAATGTTTACCAGCGCGCCTGGGGTCAGCGCCTCTGCGGAAAGGATGCTCATGCGTTCGCGGGCTACCCTTTCCAGCCTCATGAGACCGAGGCGGAACTGGTTTTGAATCAACTCGCCCACTGTTCGGATGCGGCGGTTGCCAAGATGATCGATGTCGTCATGGTGGTCCTGGCCATTGTTCACCATAAGGATATGGCGGACTATCTCTGCCATGTCCTCGCGGGTGAGAGCGCGGCCTTCACCTTCTGCCTGGGGCTGTAATCCCAACCTGCGGTTAAGCTTGTAGCGCCCAACCAGTCCCAGATCGTAATGCTCCGGGTTGAAGAACATATTCTGGAGGAGTTTCTTAGCGTTCTCCAGATTCGGGGGGTCGCCCGGGCGCACCTTTCGATAGATATCCATCAACGCTGTGTTCTCATCATGGATAGACGGATCGCGGTCCATTGTGGACTTGATGAATTGATGATCTGGATCGTTGTCCTCTCCCGCGAACATTTTGAGGAGGTCGCTGTCGGATGCGAACCCGATGGCACGCAGAAGAGTGGTTATCGGGATTTTGCGCTTTCCGTCGATCTTGACGGTGATGACATCTCGGGTGCTCGTCTCGAAATCCAGCCAGGCGCCACGGCTGGGGATAAGATTGGCGTTGCACATACGTCTGCCGCTAACAGCGTCTTCGGCCACGGTAAAATAAACGCCGGGGGAGCGCAGCAACTGGCTGACAATAACGCGTTCGGTGCCGCTGGTTATATAAGTGCCCTGGGCGGTCATCATGGGCATATCCCCGAAGAACAGGTCGAATGGTTCCTTGATCTCGCCGGTGCCCTTGACAAGCAGTCGGGCTTTGACATAGAGGGTAATCGAATAGGTCTGGTCGCGATTCGTGCATTCCTGCTCCGAAAGGCGAGGCTCCCTGAACTCGTAATCTACAAAACTAAGCTCCAAACGGTTACCTGTGAAGTCCTTGATAGGGGAAAGTTCCTCTAACAGTTGCTTGATGCCGTCCTCCTGCAGCCATTGGAAAGAGGCTAACTGAAGGTCGATCAGGTTAGGGACTTCGACTACGGACGGGATGTGGGCGTACGATTTGTGGGGTACAGGTGCTCTAGTTCCGACGGGAAAAATTGCTAGTTCCAAAGACACTCACTCCTTAAAATAGACCTGCAGGGGGATAATGGCCAATTTTTGGCCGTAGTTCTACAACCAAAAAACAGTGTGCGGAAAATGAAAATTGAAAGACGAATAGACAGAAGTCATAAGCAAACTAGAATCATACCATAACAATGAATACTTGTCAACAAAGCTTCGCTCCCGGACGGAAATACAACGTTCGGCTGAAACGGGGTAAGTTATTTTGTAGTGGATGGGCTAGCCCTTTCTAGCCCGTTTTGTGGTTTAATACCTTTGGCTGCACACATTATAACATTTTGCCAAAAAGGACGCTACTTTCGGCGGCCGGGTTCGTTTTCAATAACCGTTTGGAATAATCTATAAGGAAGCAAGACCCGGATAAGGAAGGGCAATACGGCAAATTCTTTACTCTTAGTACGAAACGGGGCTATAATAATCGCTATTTACCAAAAATCAGACTCTTTTCCGGAGCCATATGATGACGACACTCGAAAAAGAACTCAGCGGGCTTACCCCGACCAGGGGTACCCTTATCTCCATAGGGGTTTTCGACGGCCTGCACGTCGGGCATCAGACTCTGCTAAGCGAACTTGTGGCACAGGCGAAGACGAAAGACCTGCTCAGCGCAGTCATCACGTTTAAAAGACATCCTATGGCCCTGCTGGAACCCGGTGAAGCTATCCCGTCCCTCACCAGCCTGGCCGAGCGGATCCGTCTCATCAAATCCATGGGCGTCGATATCGTGGTCACTCTCACGTTTTCAAAAGACCTGGCGGACCTCGGGGCCCAGCCCTTCGTGCTTCTGTTACAGCATTACCTTAAGATGAAAGGCATGATACTCGGATGGGATTTCGCACTCGGGCGCCACCGTGAGGGCTCGCTCGAAACTTTGCACGACCTGGGAACCAAACTCGGGTTCAGCACCGAAGTCGTAGGCCCTATTAAATATGGGGAAGCCATCATCTCGAGCTCGGAGATCCGCAAAGCTCTGGCAGAGGGGGACATCGCCAAGGCCAACGCCATGCTGGGGAGGTGTTTCCGCCTCGAAGGCCGGGTCATCGAGGGAGAAGGGCGT
>CAZMDI010000158.1:0-4097 GCA_964564995.1 uncultured Dehalococcoidales bacterium | reverse complement strand
GAGGTTCTTAAAAAAAGAGGTGTGTGGGTGATTGGTATCGAAGCCACTGGCACAACCCCTTTCGACAAAGTAGATTTCAAGTTGCCGACAGCAATAGTGGTTGGCGGCGAAGGTGCCGGTATTACGGAACTCGTCAGGAAGAAGTGCGACGTGCTGGCATTTATACCGATGCGGGGAAAGATCAGTTCTCTGAACGCTTCAGTTGCAGCGGCGCTGGTGATGTATGAAGCTTTCAGGCAGAGGACACCCTGAACTCGACCCGGGATGGATAAGATATCCCGCTTGTGCCACAATATAGCCTGTGGCAAAAATATCCAGAGCTAACTTTTTTCTACTTCTTGCCGGAGTTGTAGCCATTTCATCGGCGGCTCTTCTCATTTGCGAAGCCGACGCTCCCCCCCTGGTCGCGGCCGCTTCACGCATGTTGATCGCAGCTCTTGTTTTGGTTCCCTTTTGCGCCACCCATGTAGCGAAAGCGCTGAAAAAGCTGACAGCCCCCGATGCATGGCTTATCGCAGCTTCTGGCGTCGCCTTATCGCTTCATTTCTGGCTTTGGACAACTTCCTTGGGCTATACAAGCATCGCAAGTTCCGTGGTGCTTGTGACTTCCCACCCCGCCCTGGTCGCATTGCTTTCCTTCATGTTGTGGCGCGAGCGACTTACCCGCATGGCTTTCCTTGGCATGGGTACCGCTTTCGCCGGTTTGGTTGTCATCAATCTGGGTAATTTCACGGCGGGTTCGAAGGTTCTTGAAGGCAACCTTATGGCCCTGGCGGCAGCCGGCGCCATGACCATTTACCTGTTGGTAGGCCGTCATGTCAGGAAAAGGGTGGATGCACCTACCTACCTGACTTTGGTGTATTCACTGGCAGCTGTTTTCCTTACGGCCGCCGCTCTGGTTGCGGGTGAAAAATTCACGGGGTACTCATCAAAGACCTACTGGATACTGGGATTGCTGGGACTGGTGCCCCAGCTAATCGGGCACACCTCGCTGAACCTGGCGGTACGCAGATTGCCTGCGACCCTCGTAGCTGTTGCCATCCTCGGTGAACCCGTGGGGGCTACATTCTTGGGTTGGATTATTCTGGGTGAGGCTCCCGTGATCAAAGAGATTGCCGGGGGACTGATTATCCTGCTCGGAATTATCCTGGTAATCGCCGGCGGCTGGAAAGGGTCCGTTGAACAGTGTTGAAAGCCTAAAGTCTTACGGGATTTTCGGCTTCGCTCTTCAATTTTAGCCTCGCCATGAACCAAAAGGCATATCCAACTGTCGTGAGTGCCACTACACCAGCAACGACGGTCAAGCTGAAATGCAGGCCTCTGGCATCGATAAGAGCCCCAAGCAAAGGGATCAAAACACCGGACCCAGCCATGGTGGTGAAGTAATAACCCCCGAGCACCGAAGAGCAGTTATTTTCTGCGACGTTGCCTACAATGTGCGATTCGGAGCTCGTTTGCGTCATGGCTATGATGGTGCCGTAGGCTATAAGTATCAGGTCTATTCCCCAGCCCCGTGGGACCGAGTTGATGAAGAATAGGACAGGCAGAAGACCGATGCTGGCGACGAGAAGCAAGGGGATACGCCCGACACGGTCAGACAAAAAACCAGCCAGGGGGTTTGCGAAGATGCCTGTGAAATAAACGATGGCGATTATAAGTGCCGCAGACGCCTGACTCATGCCGAGATGATCGACAAGAAAAAGCGGTATGAAAGATATTACCGCCGTTACTGCGATAGTGGTGACAGCTGAAAGAACCATGAAAGCCAGCAAGTCGATCCGGTTGCCGATGCGCCTGGGAACCACTTCGCATTCGTTGCTGCCCTGCAATGACTGTTGCCCCGTTTTCCTCTTCGCCATCAGCAAATACAGAATCACCCCGAATACAAGCGTCGGAGCTGCCAGTATCAAATATGAAGCACGCCATCCCCACATCGCGGCGGTGGCTGCAGCAATCAGGGGGGCCACGAAATAACTTGCACTGCCTCCGATGGCATGAACGCCGATGGCTCTGCCGCGATTTTCAGGCGGGAGTGTCGACGAAACCGTTGGGGGAGCCGAGGGATGATATCCTCCACCGACCAGACCCATGAAGCCCAATAGAACAAGTAGCATTACATAACCGCTGCTGAAACTGATAAACAGTCCCGCCAAACCGACTCCACATATGCCGATGGCCATGAGGATACGTGTTCCCAATCGGTCTGCAAGCCATCCAGAAGGCAATTGACTTAGGCCGTAGGTGATAGAAAAGACCGAGAGCAGCAACCCTGCCTGAGCGTAATTCAGGTGAAAATTGTCACGAATGAAAGGCATGAGAGGAACAGCCAGAGCTGTAAGCAAATGATGGCTGAAATGCCCGAGGGTAAAAAGCAGTAGCCATCCTGGGAAAAGGCGAGTGAACGTGGAATTGGGTTTGGCGTTTTTCAATTTGTCGTGCAGGCTCTCAAAATTGGATCAGGCGCCTTTACGGCTGCGTTGCTTGAGATATGCGGTGAGGTCCTCGCGAGTGACCATGCCAACCATCCTGTCGCCCACCATAACACGTACGTGGCTGAGATTATCCCGGGTCAGGATGTTCATCGCGGTGGATAAGGGGTCGGCGGGGGAAACGCTTTTAAGCGTATCGACAGGTTTCATGATCTGCGACACGAGGATCCGGGCCCGCATGTCGCGGAGTACACCTTTAACTTCCTGAAGCGAGACAAGGCCAAGAGTTATGCCTTCTCTAACGACGATAAAACATCGGCGACCAGAAGGGACGATATATTCGTTCACCAGTCTTTCGATGTTAAGGTCGGGCGGAACTGCTATGCAATCGCTGACAACCTCGCTGACAGAATGCCCTTCAAGCGCCTGTTGCATCTGTGAATAACGACTGCTGCCTGAAGCGGTGACTGCCATGTACCAGCCAATAAGGGCGAGCCAGATACCACCGGACCAGTCTCCATGAAATCCTATCCAGGCACCGCCGGCCATCATCAGGTAGCCAACCCCGCGCCCGACATTGGAAGCGAGGCGGGTTGCCCTGTTCAAATCCCGGGTTCGCCACCAGATTGCCGCTCTCAGAACTCGTCCACCGTCCAATGGGAAGCCCGGCACCATGTTAAAGATGGCGAGAGCAAGATTTATCCAACCGAGCCAGAATGAGATTGCCGCCAGGACATCCAACGCGGGCGGCAGGAAAAACCATAGCGACCAGAATACAACCCCGAGGAAAAGGCTCATAAGGGGGCCTACTATTGCAATAAGAAACTCGGTCCTCGCTTCGTGAGGTTCTTCGGAGATCTGGGAAACCCCGCCGAAGAGAAAAAGCGTTATGGATTGGACAGGTATGCCATGTCGCTGAGCGACCAGGCTGTGAGTCAGTTCATGAGCCAGAAGAGACACGAAAAAAAGAATACTGGTGATTATACCCGCGGCGATGGCCGTCCCAAGGCTCCACTCGGGATAAACAGCCGGGAAATAGTCGGCAGCAAGAGACCATATCACGATGGTAAAAATTATAAACCATGAGTAATGCAGCCTCACGGAGATTCCGAAGATACGACCAACAGGTATTCCGTCTTTCAACATGTCTATATTTCTATCTTCTTATATGGGAATACACCGGATGAGTCTAGGTTTTTTGCAGGCTCGTGTCAAACGGGATGCCGTCACGGTATCCCCGTTTTTATTTGGCAATCCATGGGCGGTTCAATGTACGAAAAGGCTGCCAATCTGGAAGATGACTGTTGCCGCCACCCAGGCGATAGCGGTGGTATAAACTGCGGTGAAGATGGCCCACTTCCAGCCCCCTGCTTCTGTCCTGATAGTGTTGATGCTGGATATGCAAGGCAAGTATAAAAGGCTGAATACCATGAAACTGTAAGCCGCCAGCGGCGTCCAACCCAGTTGCGAGGCAATGGTATGCCCGAGGTTACCGTTGGGCACCTCGAAGATAGCCCCCATGGTGCAGACAACTACTTCTTTAGCGAGGAATCCGAACAGGAGGCTGACGGCCGCCTGCCACTGCCCGAAGCCAGCCGGAGAAAGGAGGGGTGCGATCACTTTTCCGATATGCCCCATCCAGCTGGCGCCGCTGGCGTATTGCACGCC
>CAZMDI010000157.1:0-4113 GCA_964564995.1 uncultured Dehalococcoidales bacterium | reverse complement strand
CTTTATTACTCGAGGCCGGGGCGATGACGCGCACATCGTGTCCCAGCCTCGTAAATTCTTCATCAAGTGCGCGGATGTGGTTGATTACCCCCCCGGGGTGGGCAAAATCGTAGGGTGAGATCAGCGCTATCTTCATCCGTGCCGCCCCTCGGTTTCCGGTAGAATTTTTCTTGAAGACGTCAGGATTTAACCGTTATATCGCCCGGTTTGCCTGCCTTCAAGGGTTCAGAAATAAATGCCTGCACGTTGTTATGCGCTTCATCATCGGTGAACTGCACCGGCGGAGATTTCATGAAATAGGACGACGGAGCAATCAATGCTCCCTTGAGGCCCCTGTCCAGGGCGAGTTTGGCGCATCGGATGGCATCGATTACCACGCCGGCGGAATTCGGGCTGTCCCATACCTCTAATTTGGCTTCCAGCAGCAAAGGCACGTCACCGAAGGTGCGGCCTTCCATGCGGATATTGCAGAATTTGCGGTCCAGCAGCCACGGCACGTAATCGCTGGGCCCTACATGGACATCATCGGGGTCCATCTTGTAATTAAGCTGCGAGGTAACGGCATTCGTCTTTGAAATCTTCTTGGATTCAAGGCGCTCACGTTCCAGCATGTTAAGAAAATCTGTATTGCCGCCGAAATTCAGCTGGTAAGTGCGCTCGAGTTTCACACCGCGGTCCATGAAAAGGCGGGTCAGCACGCGGTGAACTATGGTCGCGCCGACTTGGCTCTTTATATCATCGCCGATGATGGGCAGGCCCTTGGCCTCGAAACGCTGCTGCCAGTATTTCTCGCGGGCAATGAAGACAGGTATGCAGTTGATCATGGCACAGCCTGCTTCGAGGATCTGCTCCACGTACCACTTGGTGGCTTCCTCGCTGCCGACGGGCAGGTAATTGATGACTACGTCAGTCTTGGTTTCCTTGAGTATTTTAACGATGTCGGCGGTAGGGCCGGGAGCTTTTTCAATTATCTGAGAGAGGTATTTTCCAAGGCCATCGTGGGTCATGCCGCGCTCGACCTTAACCCCGAGGTTCGGGACTTCCGAGAATTTAATGGTATTGTTGGGCTTTGTGAAGATGGCCTGAGACAAGTCTTTGCCAACTTTGTTCTTGTCTATGTCGATGGCCGCAACGAAATTGATGTCGCTGATGTGATAACCGCCCAGATTGACGTGCATCAACCCGGGAACGAAATCGACATCTTTGGCTTTCTTATAAAAAGTTACTCCCTGCACCAGAGAAGAGCAGCAATTTCCGACACCAATGATAGCTACGTTGATTTTTCCCATGATTGGAATTCCTCCCGAACGTTAATTTTTCAGGCTTCGCACTGAAAAGAGAATAAGTTGCCGGAACGGCAACCAAAGAAATATAGCCCTTTAGAACAACTTTTGTCAAGGGATTAAGCGTTTTTCAGGCACAGTTATAGCTGGATGGAATACCTTTTGCGGACGCCACAATCGGCTTTCATCGTCGAATTTCAAGAGTGACAGAAACAAACCTGTTGTATCATAAGCTCGCAATCGCACTCTACTGGTCACGCCTTCCAGAGACAGGCCCACCCCGCAACGCACCGCCTCCACCTGCCCTTCAGTAAGGAGGATCTTTCCCCAGAGCGAGAGCACGGCGTCCATCGGCTGAAGAAAGGTTGACCATGCCCCGTCCGTAATGCCGGTTTCAAGTTGTTCGAGAGTCACTGCGTCTTTCAGGCTGAAAGGTCCGTACGACGTTCGAATCAACCCTGAGAGATGTGCCCCGCACCCCAACACCTCCCCTATATCGTGTGCGAGCGAGCGTATATAAGTGCCTTTACTGCATTCCACGTCCAGGGTAAGATAAGGCGGGTCGTAAGCCGTCAGTTCAAGCCGGTAAATTGAAATCGGTCGGCTTTCAACCTGAACAGCCTGGCCCTGACGGACCAATTTGTAAAGAGGTTGGCCATGCTGTTTAAGCGCTGAATAAACCGGGGGTGTCTGGTTTATATCTCCTCTGAAACGTTTCAGGGAATCTTCTACCGCATCGCGGCGGATACCTGAAGCGTCGCTTCGCCCGGTTACTGCGCCTTCGCCGTCATAGCTGTCAGTGGAAACCCCAAGTTCGATTTCCGCTCGGTAGCTTTTGGGGTGCTCCATGAGATATTCGGCGAGCCTGGTGGCCTGTCCCAAAAAGACAGGCAGTACCCCGCTGGCGAGAGGGTCGAGCGTGCCCCCATGCCCGGCCTTTGGTTCTCCTAGCAGCTTCCTAAGGCGTGCAACAGTCGCGAAAGAGGTAGGCCCCGAGGGCTTGTGAATGTTAAGGATGCCATCCATGCCTAGGTCTTGTCGGGAGGGGTTTTCACTTTTTCAAGAAGCTCGAGGATATGCGCGCCATGCTCTATCGATTCGTCCCATTGAAAATCCAGCTCGGGAACGATGCGCAATCGAAGGTTCCTGGCCAATTCACCCCGCAGGAAACCTCCGGCACTGCGGAGGGAAGCAAGTATAGAGTCTTTTTCTTCTAGGCCGCCCAGGCTACTGACGAACACTTTGGCATATTTCAAGTCAGCAGCGATCTCTACTTCCGTGATGGAAATAAAACCCGAGGCAAGCCTCGGGTTTTTCACTTCGCGCAATAATAGTTCGCTGAGTTCCTGTCTGATGAGACTGTTGAGCTTTTCCAGACGGTGAGCCATATTATATCAACACTTTCTCTTTGCGGTAAAACTCGAGCAAGTCGGATACCTGGAAACTGTTAAAGTTATTCAGGCCGATGCCGCATTCGTAGCCGGTGGCCACGTCGCGCACATTTTCCTTGAACCGCCTGAGGCTTAGAACTGTAGTGTCAGCAACCACCTTATCGCCGCGTTTGACCCTGACCTGTGAATCGCGGCGGATCTTGCCTTCTATCACGTAAAGGCCGGCGATCTGGGTCTTTTTAGCTCCCGGAAAAACCTCCTTGACCTGAGCCCTGCCATCGATAACCTCTTTGAACTCTGGCTCCCTTAGGCCTTTAAGGGCTTTTTCGACATCGTCGACCAGTTCATAAATGACGCGGTACGGACGGATGTCGATACTTTCGGTGTCAGCGAGCTTCTGGGCATTGGATTCGACCCCGGTGTTGAAAGCGAGGACGATGCCTTTTGACGCTATCGCCAGATTGACGTCATTTTCGTTGACGTTGCCGCTGGCTGCATGAACGATATTAACCTTGATTTCCGAAGTGCTGAGACGCTCAAGTGAAGTCTTTATGGGTTCCATGCTTCCCTGAACGTCCACTTTCAAAACTATAGGGAGTTCCTTGACCTGGCCGGTGGTTATCTGGTCGAACAAGTTGGAAAGGTTGACAGGCTTAGCAACCTGGGCCGATTCTCTCAGATTTTCTTCTTCCAGCAACCTGGCTTGCCCCTCAGTGGTTGCGACGGTAACCGAATCCCCCACCTGCGGGACACTGCGGAGCCCCAGGACTGCCACCGGGGTGGCCGGAGGGGCTTTCCTAACCTGTTTACCGGCATCGTTGAACATGGCCTTGACCTTGCCAGACGTAGTGCCTACAACAACCATGTCACCGGTGCGCAAAGTACCGTCATGAACCAGTATAGTGGCCAAAGGGCCCTTGGTCTTGTCCATACGGGCTTCGATTACCACGCCTTTCGCGGGGAGGGTGGGGTCAGCCCTGAGATTTTCCATCTCGGCCACCAGTAGTATGTTCGCTAATAACTCTTCGATACCCTGGCGCGTTTTGGCGGACGTAGGAACCGAGATGGTTTCTCCACCCCATTCCTCGACAACCAGTCCAGCCTCTGCCAGCTGTTTTTTCACATTGTCTGGATTAGCGCCGGGTTTATCTATTTTATTGATTGCCACGATGATAGGAACTCCGGCGGCCTTTGCATGCGCAATAGCCTCAAGAGTCTGAGGCATAACCCCGTCGTCTGCGGCGACCACCAGGACAGTAATGTCGGTTACCTGTGCTCCTCTGGCACGCATGGCGGTAAAAGCAGCATGTCCAGGGGTGTCCAGAAAAGTAATCTTCTGACCCTTTATTTCAACCTGGTAGGCGCCTATGTGCTGGGTGATGCCGCCTGCTTCGCCTTCCATGACGTTCGATTGCCGGATAGCATCGAGGACACGCGTC
>CAZMDI010000156.1:0-4117 GCA_964564995.1 uncultured Dehalococcoidales bacterium | reverse complement strand
GCCGGGTTTGAGCTTGATTTTGCCCTCTTTCATATAGTCATGCATGACGTCCACAGCGGCCCGTATCTTGAACGGAAGTTTCTCTTTCGCCCAGGCTTCGTACAGAAATTCCATCACGCGGTAGGCGTGTCCGCATTCCGATATGATGAGTTCCTGAACTCCGAGGGCTTTGGCTTCGTCCACGAAACGCTGTGCGATTTTTTTAGCCCTGGCGGTGTCGCCGTAGAAATATCCGTAATTGGCGGCTTCGAACAGCGAAAGGCTCCAGTCGGCCTTGGCCTGGTGGAAGATGATCGCCATCGGCAGGATGGTATGGGTTCCTGCGAGTGCCACGTAAAGGGAATGTGCCCCTTTTTTCCCGATGGGTATGGTTGCTGTTGGGTCTCCCACCCTGGCTTTGAATTCATTCTCGGTATCCTTGAGGCCGTCTATCAGGATATCGCGGAACATGTCTATGTTCTCGCCTTTCATGATAGCGGCGTCCGCCAGTTCACCGAGGATGGTTGAACCCCGCCCGATGGCTACCAGCATGGCTCTGCCGATAGAAGTGAACCACGTGGTGTCGATGGAAAACGGGCAGTAATACATGCACCTTCTGCAGGATGTGCAGGCATAAGCGGAACGGTAAAGGTCTTCGAGCAGCTTGTCGTTAGGGGCAGTTGCCTCTACTACCGAGGGGATGATCTTCCCCTGTATGGTGAAGTATTTGCGGAATACCTTTCGTATCAGCTGCGCCCTGTAAGCAGGCAGGTAGAGAACGTCGCCTGTCGTAACGTACTGGTGGCAGGCATCTTTGCAGATGCCGCAACGGGTGCAGATGTCCAGGTAATACAGCAACTGGCGATTGGTCTTTTCATCCAGAATTTTAACGGCCAGGTCCTGTTCTTCGCGCGTAACCATCACTCGCTCCTCAAGAGGTTTCCGGCGAAACCTCCCATCGCATGGACCAGTTTAGAGAATGGGAAGTAGATGAGGAGCAGGTTCGCAGTCAGGATGTGGGCGACCAGTACCCACTTTTGAGCGGAAAACGCTATTGCTGTCGGGAACGCGGGTTTGAGATGCAGCAGGCTGGACATATACTCGCGGTATGTAGCCAGATCGAAGGGCTGCGTGAGGCGCAGGTGGTCTCCCAACATGATCAATAGCAATATCAGCACCAGGAGTAGATAGTCCTCCGGGATAGACAACTCCCGGTAGGGCGATTTAAAGCGGCGCAAAAGAAAGTAAGTGAAGGCTATAAAAAGTGAAATTCCGATCGCTCCGCCTACCCAGTTGGCGAGTGTTTCCATCCCGCCGGCACCCAGTGCGTTATAAAGAGGCGTGATTTCGAACAGCAGCCTCAGGTGCCCGAAAAATAGTCCGATCCCGGCGAGGTGCATGCCTATCACGAAAAACCACATCCAGCGGTCGGTATCCAGCACCTGGGGGAAGATAAAGCTGTCTTTGCCCAGTTTCAAAGTGCGTTTAATCGGGTTTTCGGTCCGCGGAAACATGCCCTGACGTATCGGGCTTTTAGGCGCCCTGCGCCACTGGATAACACGGTAAATGCTGCCGCCTAAAAAGACCGCGACGGCTACGTAAACCATCACTCCCGCTACTGCAAAGGAAAACCAGTTCATCCTACTTCAGCCTTTTGACATAGAAAACGAAATTCTTGCCGTCCCTCTCGGTTTTAACAACTTCATTGCCGGTGGTGCGGGCCCATGAGGGGATGTCGGCTGCGCTCCCTGGGTCGGAAGCGGTAGCCTTAATGATCCCACCAACGGCCACTTTAGTGATATTCTGGCTCACGCGAACCATCGGTAGCGGGCACAGGAGGCCCTTTAGGTCCAATTCCAAGTCTGCTTTAATTTCGTCTGCCATTTTAACCCTCCTTTTAATTTTTATATGAACATAGTGAACGCTGATTGGGAAGCCTGCTCGATAAAGAATCCAACACCGACGCACTCGGTGATTTCAGGGATGAATTTTTCGCGCTCGTATTCCATAACGTCCATGGTCATCTGGCACGGATACATCTTGACTCCGAGGTCGACCGCGAGCTGGCGCAGTTCGGGCAGCGTTGAGACGTTCTTGTTTTTCATCATCTTGTGAAACATCCAGCGGCCCATGCCCAAGAACCCGTAACGGCTGGGGTTAGCTTTGGATATATCTCCGCCGTTGATCCAGCCAATCATGCGCCCGAAGAGGGAATGACCGGTCGAAGCACCTTTCTTTTGGAGAGCTTTCAATCCCCAGAAAGTGAAAAACATCGTCACGTCAAAGCCTGCGGCAGCAGAGCCTGTCGCGATGATAAAGGCTGCATACAGCTTGTCCATATCTCCGGAAAAAACCACCATTGATACTTTTTTCTTCTTCTCTTCTTCAGCCATGGGTTCCTCCTTAAATTATTTTCTAGTTACTGTCAAGGATTTGAGACAGGGCCTGGTTGCCGGAAAGCTGTTCGCTGAGGACGCTGCGCACCATATCGCACGCTTCTCCTATTTTGCAACTAGCCAGGCTGTAGAATACTGTCGTGCCCTCACGACGGGTGGCCACGACGCCCCGTTTGCGTAGTATGGCGAGGTGCTGCGACACGTTGGCCTGAGGCAATTCCAGCCGCGTGCCCAGTTGCCCGACTGAAAGTTCTCCTTCTCTCAGTTCATGCACTATCATGAGCCTTTTCGGGTCCGAGAGCGTTTTGCAGATCTCCGCCTGCATCTTGAAAATCTCTATTCTTTGCGGGCTCAGCACGTATGGCCTCCAGTTGGGTCTATCAAACATTCGAACATGCGAATATATTTTAACAACATGAAATATGCATGTCAATACCCTGAATCAACTGACTTATTTAGTTAACCCTTCCCATAATATAAAGGGGAAAGTATTAAAAACGCATCAAATGCGCCGGGGATTTATTACAAATACATTACAAGCAGTGGATGCCGGAGCGATGAATACTGGTGTGCTAGAACTGGCCGGTCGCGTGCCGACACAGGGCCCGGTGGGCCTACGCCTCGAATCCGACCCTGCCGTCGGGCAGCCGGCTGAGACCCTGGGTGAGGGCGATATAGCTGGCGAGGATCTCTCCGTCTTTGCCGCCGGCTTCTTTGGCCAAGGCCAACAGTTCTTCCCAGTCGGTGATGGGCCGTTCCCTCTGCAGGGGCACATGCGTCTGCAGCTCCTTGACATAAGGTGTCGCATCGACAACCCACATCGGTTTACGCTTGCGCAGCTTGACCTTGACGAGACTGCCGCCGGCGCTACGGGCCATGGGCGCTGGCTTCTGCACCGTGAGGTCATCCTGTTTGATGCCGAAAGACGCAGCCAGTGTGGAGCACGAAGGCAATGCCAGTTCGCCTACCGGGAACAGGTCGGGTGCCGGGTGGTAAGAAATGACATAAGGATGTATGCGGCAGGCCCATGTCCGCGCCGGGTGCACACCGCAGCGGTTCCCGAAAAGGAATATGCAAGCGGCCCGTTTGGAAAGGATGTTTTGAACCAGCTGTTTTTTGTCCTCCGCCGAAAAATGGTCCCGGACATATTCCATCTGGAGCCACCACTCTTCGGCGCTGAAGGGATTTCCCGTGCTCTGCTTCACCGGGAATATCTTGTGCGAACAGCAATAACCGTCCGCGCATTTTTCACAGGCCCGCCAGAAAGGCTCTTCGTTATAGAGCAGTTTAACTTCGCCTTCGAAGCGTCTGCGGAAATCTTTCAACCATTCAGATTTATCTGCCAGAGTCATAGACCATCCAGTTATTTCGAGTTAGGCGACATCGCGCCCCGATAATTATCGCACATTTGCGGGATTATTCCTTTTCCGGCTTGAGAGAGCGGTAAAGCTTGATGCTGGCTTTCTCGGTCGTGACGAGCCCTTCTTTGACGGCGGCATCCACCACGGGAAGGAATGCCTCGATAAGTTCAGGTTTATCGATTATCTCCACGATTATCGGCAGGTCAAGTGACATGCGCAGGATATTGGTTGTGTGTATCCGCGACGCGGCCCCGAACCCTGAGATGCCGCGAAGCACCGTCGCCCCGGCCAGCCCGCGCCGCCGTGCTTCGCGCACTATCCATTCATATAGCGGGAGGCCTTCAAAGTGGTCGCTTTCGCCGATAAAGATGCGTAACAGCT
>CAZMDI010000155.1:0-4131 GCA_964564995.1 uncultured Dehalococcoidales bacterium | reverse complement strand
CCCAAGTTCGACGATCCGAAGGTAAAGATACGCCCGGAAGATGGCTTGCTCGCAATACGCAAAGGGCTAAAACTATTCGCGAACCTGCGCCCTGTCAAGGTTTACGACGAACTGGTTGACGGGACCGTCTTTAAACCTGAAATTATTAAAAATACTGATTTCATGTTCGTCCGCGAATTAACCGGGGGCCTGTATTTCGGCAAACCCAAGAAACGCTGGGAAACATCCACAGGGCGCAAGGCCGTAGACTCCATGGCATACACGGAGCAGGAAATCGAACGCATCGTACGCGCCGGATTCGAGCTGGCACGCGGGCGCAGGGGCAAGCTTACTTCCGTTGACAAGGCAAACGTACTTGAGTCTTCGCGCCTGTGGCGCCAGGTAGCCATAGAAGTTTCCCAAAATTTCCCTGATGTCTTTCTAGAGCATATGCTGGTGGATACATGTGCCATGCGCATAATGCTGACGCCCCGCGACTTCGACGTTCTCGTCACGGAAAATACATTTGGAGACATCCTGACTGACGAAGCTTCCATGTTGGCGGGCTCGATGGGGATGCTCCCCTCGGCCAGTCTGGCGGGTATTCCGTCCAAGAACAAGAAGACTTTCGGTCTTTATGAGCCGATCCACGGAAGAGCGCCTACCATCGCCGGCAAGGACATAGCCAACCCCATCGCCACCATCCTGAGCCTGGCGATGCTGCTGCGCTACTCGCTTAACCTTGAAAAAGAAGCTGCCGCCGTCGAGAGTGCTGTTTCGAAAGTCTTGAAAGCGGGCCACCGGACCTGTGATATAATCGGTACAGCGAAGAAGTCCGCCGGCACAAACGAGATGGGAAACATGATCGTTCAGGCCTTGGGAGAGTAGTTTTGTCTGCTGTCCAGATTTACGATACGACGCTCAGAGACGGTGCCCAAAGAGAGGGGATTTCTTTCACGGCCACCGACAAACTCAACATAGCTGTAAAGCTAGATGACCTGGGCGTCCAATTCATCGAAGGAGGCTGGCCAGGCGCCAACCCCAAGGACAGCGAGTTTTTCGTCATGGCGCGAGACCTGCGCCTGAAGAATGCCACACTCGTCGCTTTCGGAAGCACACGGCGCCACGGTATAAAGCCCGAAGACGACGCAGGCCTTAAGGAACTCATAGCCTCAGGTGCGGGCATAGCCACAATCGTTGGCAAATGCTCCGCGAAGCAGGTTACCCAAGTCCTCGAAACTACCCTCGAAGAAAACGTGCAGATGGTGACTTCATCCATAAAATATCTTAAAAGCAAAGGCCTCAGGGTTTTCCTCGATGCCGAACACTTTTTCGACGGTTATAAAGACAATCCCGAATATTCGCTCGAAGTCCTTAAAGCGGCCGACCATGCAGGAGCAGAATGTCTCATATTGTGTGACACCAACGGCGGAGCCCTTCCAAGTGAGATCACCGCCGCCGTCAAGGAAGTTAAAAAGACCACTACCCGGCAACTGGGCATCCATGCCCATAATGATTCCGAACTCGCCGTCGCAAATACTCTTGCGGCCGTTGTTGAGGGTGTGGAGCAAGTGCAGGGCACGATAAATGGGTTCGGTGAGCGCTGCGGAAACGCCAACCTGTGCTCACTTATCCCCACATTAAAATTAAAGCTCGGCATAGATTGCATCAACGACGCGCAAATGGCAAAACTTACCGAGGTGTCGCGGTTCGTGAGCGAAACCGCAAATCTCAGCCCCGAAGCATTCCTTCCTTACGTGGGAACCAGCGCTTTCAGTCACAAGGCAGGCATGCACGTCTCCGGCCTCGCGAAGTGGAAAGGCGCCTACCAGCATATAGACCCTGGACAGGTTGGCAACCATCCGAGGGTGCTGGTCTCAGAACTTTCCGGGCGGGCCAACATCATCAAAAGGGCCGGCGAGATCGGTGTCGAACTCCCGACCAAAGGCCCTGAGGCGGCATCGCTCCTCGAAAAAGTTAAAGAACTTGAAAGCCGCGGTTTTCAATATGAAAATGCCGAAGCTTCCTTTGACCTGCTGGTTTACCGGGCCCGGCCAGGATATACTGCACCTTTTGAACTTATCGACTACCTTGTTGTGATTGAAAAAGAACGGCGGCAAGGAGCCGCAACACACGACGGGGGAGTGCTTTCCGAAGCCATGGTTAAGGTCAAGGTTGGAGACAAGGTCATGCACACAGCCGCCGAGGGCGACGGCCCTGTCAACGCGCTGGACAACGCTCTGCGCAAGGGCCTTCTGGAATTTTACGAAGGCCTGGCGACAATCAAACTAACGGACTACAAAGTGCGCATCCTTGAAGAAAGCACGGGCACAGAGTCGCAGGTCAGGGTTTTGATCGAATCCACCGACGGCGTGGAGCAATGGCGAACGGTGGGCAGTTCAAACAACATCATCGAAGCCAGCTGGCTGGCATTAGCCGACAGCATGGAATACTGGGTGGTGACCCACCCCTCACCCTGAACTCGAAATCCTACAGGGGGACACCCCGACGCTTTCAGTTTCAAGCCTCATTAATCTGTCTTGTCTATTTATTCCGGTATCCGCCATCTTGTATAATATCAATAGAAACTACACATCGGAGGCCTGAAATGAACGATGAAATAAAAAGCGCATTTGAAATAGCTATGGAGAAAGTCGCCGCGCTTGACGAAGTAACATCCGAAGACAAGCTCAAGTGGAAGTTCACCCCTGAAGGAGAGCAAGTTGCCCTGAAATATTTCAAAGACGGGCAGGACATGACTCCAGGGATAAGTCATTTCCCGAAAGAAGCCCAGCCATTTGTAAGGATAGGGGCGGAAGAGGTCCTGCTTTCAAATATCCAACTTCCGGCGAACGACATGATCCAGCAGCGTAACAAGAAGGCACTGGATGGCATGCCTGCCGTAAAGACTGATAAGAATTCGACCACCAAATTGCTGAACCAGATGAAGCAGATACTCGAGCACTATTCCGACCAGGGAGCCGAACAGCGCAAGCAAGCATATGAACAACTCAAACAGCAGTATGAAGCAAAACTTAAAAAAGCGGTCAGTAAACAGCTTGGCTCAAAAACCGAAGGAGACCTGGGAATCAGCGTTGAAACCCTTCCCCAGTTTCAGGAGGAGTGGAGACGGGTAACCGCCCAGATGGATGACCAATATCTCAAGCTTCTCGACGAGTTCAAAAAAGAACTCCGCAAGATAAAATAGCACTCGGAATCCTATGGACGATGAAGAGAGGTTATCCCTTGCTTTGATGCGGACAAGCGTTCTGCGGACTCCCCGTCAAACACTATCGACTTTTGGCACAACCAATATCAACTATTACTTGCTTACCCGACCCGCGTACGCAGATGGCGATGTCTCCGAAACTGTGGTACGAACGGGAAGGATCATCGCCAACCGACCTCGTATCGTAACCCCTTACTATCTTTCGAGGCTCGACGGTTTCAGCGCCGACGCGAAACGGTATTTCGATAAACTTCTGGAAACATATGGACCCGACTCCCCCGGGATCTGTTATACATACCGTAACGAACCTGCGGGTACTGATATCATCTCTAATACCTTTGAAGATGTTTTGTGCAAAATAAACATCGAGATTGATGCGAAAAACGACCCTCTTGCGGCGATCATCCGCGGGGAAGACATGATGTGGGACGTTTCGCTCATGAAGTTCATCTTCGAAATAACCAATTCATCATTGAAGGGAAACCTTGCCGATTTCCATTCTCATGGGCTGTTGGACGTCCACAAGGGTTTACCCGTCGAAGTGCAGTTGAATATCGAGGCCATGTTTCAGCGAGTCAAGGAAGGCCGTATAGCACCGTGGGAACTCCAACAGGAACTTGAACAATGGGGGCTGTTTAGAGTCTACCAGGACCGATTCTTTGCTGTTTTAAGACGATAGGGAATATGGCTTTAAACGTTCTGCTGTCAACTATCAGCTTGCCAAGATACTGTATTTGAGCGATAATTTCCCAGAATAATCTATCGAGGAGCTTCTCTTGAATATTTCCGTAATCGAAGCGCGCGATCTCTCGGAGGCCTGGTTTCTCTGCCTGAGGAAAACATTGGAAGCGGGGTTTGAATACAGGATCGAACGCGGAAGCTATGCGGGGCAAAGACGCAAGGAACTCGATTTGGCCGTGGTG
>CAZMDI010000154.1:0-4156 GCA_964564995.1 uncultured Dehalococcoidales bacterium | reverse complement strand
CACTGACAGGACCAACAGGATCCAACTGAAGATACTATTTACTATGTACATCTGGTTTTACCTCCTACTGGCATGGTACTCAGCATGGTACTCAGGTTCATGCTAGGCCATGTCAAACCGGCTAACAAGGTCATAAAGTACTATATTTTAACAGTGCAGTATCACTATTTTGACCCTTTTAGTATTGACCTGACCGGATGCCGGGGTTGATAATAGATACAGGGGCATCGAAATTGTCCGGGATCATCGGCACAAAAGCACCCGGCGCGTATTTATGTCAACACACGCGCATCCAGTCTGTCTTCAGTCCGACAGAGGGATCCGGCAGCGATGCTTCAGGGCTTGAATGATGGAATCATCGCTCTGGTTCCCTGTGAATTAATATTTTTATGTGATACGCAAATTGGAGAACTGAAATGCCGCTAGAAAAAGTGCTTGTAGTCGAAGACGACGGAATAATTGCCGCCAGCATGCAAAGCATGCTGGTAGCGATGGGCTATTGCCCCATCGGAGCGGTTTCCTCGGGCGAAGCAGCCGTTGAGGCCGTACGCGCTAATTCCCCTTCTATAGTATTGATGGATATTAAACTGGCCGGTGATATAGATGGTATCGATGCCGCAGCAAAGATCAGCACTTTTTCCGACGTACCGGTCATATACCTGACCGCCTTTAACAACGATAGCACTCTGGCCAAAGCCAAAATAACGGCTCCCTACGGGTACCTTATAAAACCGGTTTCAGACAGGGAATTGCGAGCGTCGATTGAAATGGCATCCTCGCGCTACGAATTACATCGTAAGTTGATTGAAAGTGAAAAAGCATTACGAGAATCCGAAGAACGGCATACTGCCTTGCTGGACCTGGGTGACCGCATAGGCGAAGCGATTATAATGCTGTATGACGATAACGGTCGCCAGGGGCTTCATTTCTTTGCCAGTCCAAGGTGGCAGGCCATCACCGGGTATACGGAAAGCGAACTCCAAAATCTGAGCATCTTTGACATCATCCACCCACGCGACCGCACGGCGGTGTTTGACGAGCACTCGCGGCGCATGTTCTGCGAAGTACTGCCAGACCTGAGAGAATTCACCATCATCAGAAGGGACGGGGCCGAGATTTCCGTCGAAAGCACTTTTGCCTTCTCGGTATACCGCGGGCGACAGGTCGATATCGGATACCTGCGCGATATCACATACCGTAAAAAACTTGAAGAAAGACTGATCATCACCGACCGTCTCGCCACCGTCGGCGATATGGCTTTCAGCATCGGACACGAGTTGAACGGTCCTCTTTCCACCGTCATTGGCTGGACAGACTTGCTTCTCGAAAGCACTAACTTGCCGCAGGATGCGCCGGACGCCCTGAAAGTCATCAGCAAAGAAACTCACCGTGCGGCTGATATAATCCGCCGACTGATGCTATTCGCCCACAGCCGCAATCAGTCAAAGACCATGGTGGACATCAACCAGCTCGTCAGCAACCTCGTCGACCTGAGATCGTACGAACAGAAGCTGAAGAATATCACAATAAATATCGAACTTGCCGGGAACCTGCCCAAAGTATGGTCAGAAAACTACCGCCTGCAACAGGTTTTCCTGGATATCCTGATCAATTCAGAATATTTCATGTCTGAGGCCAACAAGGGCGGTACGCTTCAGATCTCCACAACCGCATCGGAAAAGGGAGTGAAAATCGTCTTTGCCGACGATGGCCCGGGTCTGGCTTCTGAAAATCTGGATGGGCTTATCGGTTCCTTCTTCAGTCCGGTGCCGGGCGAAAAGGGCTACGGGCTCAGCATGGGGCTGTGCAAACAGATGTTAAAGGAAATCGGCGGAGAAATCACAGTGAACAACCGCGCCGGCAACGGGACGGCCATTACGATCGAACTGCCAGGAGGCAGTCCCGAAAATGCCGCCTCCAGCGAGTAGCCTTCATACAAGGTAGGCACAGTAATGATGAAACTGCCCCGTCACTGCCGGGAACACCACCCGCCCCGGAATGAATTTTGCACTGAAGAGTTATGCAGAAATCCCCTTTTTAGTTCTTATTTATTGACCTTTTAGGTCTTTTATAAATTGGTCGAGACTGCGACAATGAGGTTATCAAAACAAAATAGATGAGTAAAGGAGAAAACCTGATGTTGCAGGCCTGCGATACTATAATAAAGCCAGTCCGTTCCCAGGAAACGGCAGACGACGTTATCACGGTGATGATAGTTGACGACCACCAGGTCATGCGTGAGGGCATGCATCGGATCCTGGGAACCGACAAGTCGCTTAAATGCATCGGTGAAGCCTGTAACGGGCGTGAAGCGGTTGAAATGGCACTCAAACTCGATCCTGACATCATCACCATGGATATCCGCATGCCAATCATGGACGGTATCGCCGCGACCCGGGAAATCAAGAGATTGATGCCGGCAGCCACTATAATCATGCTGACACTTTTCTCCGATGATTATGTCAAAGACGCACTGGAGGCCGGAGCATCGGGCTTTATCCTCAAAGACGCCGATGCCCGTCTCATACTTGAGTCTATCCACCAGGCCTCTGACGGCTTTTACCCCATATCACCTTCGTTAACCAAAGAAATGATGTCACAGTTCACCCAGTTGATGAAAAGCAACCGGGAACAAATCCTGAACGAGCGCCAGGTTGAGATACTGAAGCTGGTGTCAGAAGGCATGAGCAGCAAGGAAATCGCCGACAGGCTATTCATAAGCCTTTCGACAGCCAAGCGCGAACTCCGCCAGATCATGATGAGACTGCAGGTAAACGACCGCGCTCAGGCAGTATCGAAAGCCATACATCAAAAATTGATTTAACCATTCCACACCTCCTGCTCCTGCTGAAAGACCGGGTATCAAAACCCGGTCTTTCCTATTAATTGATAACTGGTCATACCCGGGTTCCACCAAGCCATAGTCGTGAGCTTATTCGACTACCATACATTGCTCTACAGTCCACAACAATGACCCTCTTTAGCCTTTTTGGGAATGATCATCATGGTTAAACTTGTCGTATAGAAACCTCGAGAAGGGCGTGCATATGTTGCGTTCAGCCTGCAAGACACAAGATATCAGTCGGGCACGCCACAAGAACCGGGAGGCTAAGATGAAACACCATTGCATATATTGAAGAGGCGAAGGCCTCTTACCCCAGGAATAAAAATAGAAAAAGGAGATTAAATAATGTTAGGGAACGTAAAAATCGGGACCAAGTTAATCGGCGGGTTCCTGATAGTTCTGTTGCTGCTGGTAGTGTCAGCGGTGATGAGCTACACGAGCATGCAAACCGCCAAAACCAACGCGGCCAGCATGTATACAGACCGGCTGGTGCCGGTCAACCAGTTGAAAGATGTCCAGCAGGAAATCTTCAACATCCGCGGCGATCTGTTCAAGCTGGAAGTTGTGCCGGCAGAGATGGCCGGGACCAAGACCAATGTGCAGGCATCTATTGTTATAGTTAACGATAATCTCAAGGATTACAAGGCCACGACCCTGTTGGCTTCAGAGACAGCCGGACTGGCTATTTTTGAACCGGCCTGGGCGGCGTATCAGGCTGAAATAGTCAAGGCTACCGCTCTGGCTGATGCGGGCAAATGGGATACCTTTACAGCTGATATGCAAACCGGAGGTTCGACCTCAAATGCCAGGAAGGCGGTTGATGCCGCCGTACAATCTCTGGTTGACATCAATGTAACCGAAGCCGCCAGGTTGCAAACGGCGACGGCGGCGGCTGCTTCACAGTCCAACATGATAACGATCGTACTCGCGGTCTTATCAGTCATATTCGGGGTAGCGATCGCGCTTGTACTGTCCAAGAGCATCACCGGGCCCATCAACAAGGTCAAGAACGCCCTGTCCAAGATGGCCATGGGGGACATAAGCGAAAAGGTAAACATCACCTCGAAAGACGAGGTAGGGATGATGGCGCAGGCCTACGGGGCAATGCAGTTATACATGCAGGAAACCGCAGGCGCCGCTCAGCAGATAGCTGCAGGCGACCTTAACGTCACCATCAAACCAAAATCCGAGCAGGACGTTTTGCGCAACGCATTTGAAAAGGTGATCGTCACTCTCAAGAACCTTGTAGCCGACGCCGGCATGCTCTCCAAAGCCGCCGTGGAAGGCAAACTCGCCACACGCGCAGATGCC
>CAZMDI010000153.1:0-4166 GCA_964564995.1 uncultured Dehalococcoidales bacterium | reverse complement strand
TTTTTCTTGACCTCTTGTACGGATAAGCCCTTGGTCACTCCGCCGCCTATCAGCAGGCTGATGAAAGTCCTCGTGATGACCACAGCGCTGAACATACTGATAGCTACACCGAGGAACAGGGTCAGTGCGAAGCCCTTTACCATGAAGGCGCCAAAGGTATTGCCGAACCAATAAAGGATGCCGCAGGTGATAAAGGTAGAAATGTTGCTGTCACGGATGGAAGGCCACGCGCGACGGAAGCCTTCGTCGACCGCCTTGTGAAGCGTGCGCCCCGCGCGAAGTTCTTCCCTCAGGCGTTCGAAGATAAGTACATTGGCGTCCACAGCCATACCTACGGATATGATGAAGCCTGCGATACCCGGAAGGGTAAGTGTGACGGGAAGAAGTTTGTACACTGCAAGCACCAGCGCGGTGTAGATGAGCAGGGCGGCCGCGGCGATGACGCCAGGGATGCCGTAGTAGAAAACCATAAAGAGAATGACGATTCCGATGCCGATGGCGCCGGCTGTAACGCTTTTGGTGAGGGAATCGGCACCGAGGGTGGCGTCAACGTCAGTACGCTGTACGACGGTCAAGGGCACATCCAGGCTGCCTGAATTAAGCTGGATGACCAGGTTCTTGGCATCGGAGAGCTTTAACCCGGTGATGACGCCCTTGGCTGAAATCTGGGACTGGACTGTGGCTACCTCGACATTGGTCGTATCCAGAAAGATCGCAATCGGTTTGTTGAGATTGCGCTGGGTTATCTCGCTGAAGAGGGTCGCGCCTTCATTATTCCATTCGAAACTTACCTCGGGCGCATTGGTGGTAGAGTTGAGTATGACAGTTGCGTTGGCCTTGAGGTACTTGCCTGTGAGGTCCTCGAGGGTAACTCCGTCTGTCCCGATGGCCTGGGCCAGGAACCATTCTGGATTGCCGTCAGCCCCTTTGATAGCGTTGCCGCTGGAATCAAAATGTTGTTCGCGGATTTCAAGAACAGCAGTTGATCCGATGATTTTGATTGCGGTGTCAACGTCTGTGACGCCAGGAAGGTCAACGACTATCTTGTCGGAACCCTGTATGGCGATGAGAGGTTCTGTCACTCCCAAACCGTTGGCGCGCCGTTCGATTTTGGCTTTCACTGCAGCCATGACCTGTGCGGTGGTCTGGGACGGGTCCTTGTCACTCAGATCAGCCTGGTAAACCAGGTGGGTGCCGCCTTTGAGGTCGAGGCCCAGCTGGAAGCCGTTTCTGCCCAAACGTACGGAGTTGGTCGGCAAAATTGTCCACAGGGACAAGCCGATGAGAATAAGGATAAAGATAAGGAAATAGCTGTCCTTTTTCATTACGTTTTCAACCTTCAGCCTCTTTCAAATTTCGTTCCATTATAGTGTTTACACAAATAAATGTATAGAGCGTGGCGTGTAAATGAGGCTAGATTTGATGCCGTGGGCGCCATCTCAGTGCGATGTATGGTGTTTAAACAAAAGAATGTATAAAGATTGATGTGTATGGCTTTGGTGGTGTTGGTGCCATTCCGGCACGATAGCCGGAATCCAGAGTCGACTTATTCTCGGGCCGGATGTTGTCCTGGAAATTAAGAGAAAAGACCCGGCAATTTATTTCAACTGTTTTGGCGAGCATGGCGAGACAATATTAAACGTAATCGCACCTTTCCCTCGTTTGTAATTTTCGGGCCACACCTCGGGCCGTTCCCCTGGGTTCCTCTCCGCGAGGCTCGCGAAGAACCGGGCGTTCATTACAATTGGTTGTATAACTTATGAGACAATCATGATTGTTTCGATTAGTCACACCCTTTACTTTTTGACCTGTATTCCCTTTTGCTATACAATGATCGTTTCCAGCGTGGTTAAGCCTGTTTTTTGTTTGACTTTTTTAGGCTCCAAGGAGAATCCGGCGGATGAACATAGGTGAACTGCTTAAATCTAGGGGCAAAAGCCTCTCCTTTGAATTTTTCCCTCCGAAAGACGATTTGGGAGAGATAAACCTTTTCCAGGCTATCCACAGCCTGCAGGCCCTTAATCCTACATTTGTTTCAGTGACCTACGGCGCCGGGGGAGGGACTGCCAAGAATACACGCCACGTTATGGAACGGATCATCGAAGAAACCTCTTTCAATCCTATGCCCCACCTTACCTGCATCAACCAGAGCAAGGCGGAACTTGAAGCCATCCTCGAAGATTACAAAAAGATGGGCATAGATAATATTCTTGCTCTGCGCGGTGATCCTCCCATGGGCAAAGACGGAAAACCCATGGAAGTGACTCATAAGTATTACGCAAAGGACCTGGTACGTTTAGTCGCTGCTGAAAAAGGCTTTTCCATAGGCGTAGCTGTTTATCCCGAAGGACACGGGGAAACGCCGGACCTTGAACAGGACATCCTTTACACTAAAGAAAAAGTCGATGAAGGTGCCGATTTTGGCGTCACACAGATGTTTTTCGATAACAATCTGTATTATGCTTTTATGGAAAGGGCCCGCCGTGTCGGCATCGATATCCCCATTGTCACAGCGATAATGCCGATAACAGACGTGGCTCGCATGCAAACCTTCTGCCAACGGTGCGGCGCGACGCTCCCCAAATCTTGTGTGGAACGTTTCGGGGACAAACCGCTGTCTAAAGAAGACGCTGTGAATATCGGTGTAGAGCTGGCCTGCGAGCAGGTCACCGACCTGATGAAGAACGGCGTGAAATACTTCCATTTCTATACTTTGAACAAAGACGAATCCGTAGCGGCCATCATCAAAAACATGAAGATGGAGAAATACGGTTTAGATTGATCGGATCGTTACCATTGCGAGCGTAGGGCGGCAATCCAGTACTCCATATTTTGCACCGACTGTTATTTGCGGAGCTTATAAAGGGGAACAATTCCTCGATTTTCCTCTCTCCCCGCCGAGAGAGAAGATTAAGATGAGCGAGCTTTCCTTACCGCCAAATATAATTGTCATCCCGGGCGGGCATCCGGAGTCCATTTCCATACCTTTGGTGAGTCGTGTGTTCGGGAAAGTTATGGATCACCTTGCAGCAACTCCTTCTACGTTCTGAAATATGCCACTTTCGAAGTCGGCCCATTCTTGATTTCCCTGCCTTGTGCCACGGCAAACCAGAAATATTCACCTCCCGGCGTCAACACCTTTTGTGGTACGGCGAAAGAGTCTCCGGGCGCGAATTGAGGCCCGTAGACCACCTCCCACGCATCTCTCCCTCTTTTTTCTATCCAGACGTTGTAGTAATCCGCACCGGGGATGCGTTTCCAGTGCAGAGTGGGGGTCAGGGTTTTGATGATGGGGCCCGGAGAGGTGGGCGAAGATTCCGGCTTTTCCCTCTTAGGTTTATCTTCAGGTTTGTCCGTCCTGGTGTGGGGCCGCTGCTCCCCGGGTTCCGGTGGCTCGGGAATGGTAGTAAGTTCTATACGGACATGGGTTTCTTCGTCATCCAGTTTCACGATTATATTGTCCGAATAACTCTTTTCCCATTCACCGCCGGTCAACTCGAGCTCGATCTCGAGCGGCAATTTAGTTGCCTGGGACAATGATTTCAGACGGGGTATCTTGATCCAGTCGTTGGTTTTGCTTATGCGGATCTTCGAATAAGCCGCGCCTTCGTTAGAGATGATGAATGTCGCTTTACGGGGTTCACCTGGTTCTACGCTGGTGACGCGGATGAGGGCAGGGCGGACAACCGGCCGGGGTCTCGCTGTTGCGGGTTGTGGGTGAGGGGGAACATGATGTTTTTTTTGGTCCTTTACGGAATATTCACAATCATAACTCGACTTCTTCTCAGGATTCCCGAGTATCTCGTATGCTTCGTTAAGATCTTTCCATTTTTGTTCGAATTTGGACGAATTCTGATCGGTGTTGTATTTCTGTACCAGTTTTAAATATGCAGCCTTTATAACCTCCGGTTCTGCCGAGGTATGAAGTTGAAGGATTTGGTAGTAATCCTTCCAGTAGAAATGGTAATTTTCCTTTGTCATCAGTGAGTGGACCTTCGAGGGATTTTATCTGCCTTGCTTGGCAGTGTCAAATAAATAATCCACTCCCTATTATTCGTCATTGCTCGATATTGCCGCTAAAGATTATATACTGATTGAGGTTTTTCCGAGGTCTGAGGTGGTCCCCAAAAATCAGACAGGTAGCTAAGATAGAGTTTTGCCCCTAA
>CAZMDI010000152.1:0-4171 GCA_964564995.1 uncultured Dehalococcoidales bacterium | reverse complement strand
GAGGGCGTAATCGGTTTTTTGGTGAAAAAACTCCTTGGGCTGGTAGCGCTGCTTATCGGACTTTCCGCTCTTGACTGGCTGCCCTTGCGTTTTCCGACTTTCAAGGTATCTACCGATAAACTCCCGGGAGGGACGCTCGGCGCGTTGTTCCTTGGGGCTACAGTCGGACTGGCAACCGCAGGATGCGCTGCCGCGTGCTCCCCCTTACAGCTTCCCATCGTGCTTGGCCTGGCGGCGCTGCGCGGCCAGGTGCTTCAGGGCACCATCATCCTCATTGTTTTTGCAATTGGATTCGTAGCTCCCCTGGTGGCAATCATGCTCGGTTTAGGCATGGGCAGGGCGACCCACCTGATGGAAAAATTGGACAAACCTCTTCGGTATGTATCAGGATGCATGCTCATACTCCTGGGCTTCTGGTTAATGGCACAGATAAAAACGGGAACTTTAACAGGATTTTAGGCTTGCAAGTCTTGACTGCAAAAGGGAGGGGCATAAGCGCCCCTCCCTTTTTTCGAAGCTGGCCAGGAGACTAACATGATTACAGATGATAAAAAAGAAAGGCACAAGAGGTTATCTCGAAGAGAATTTTTAAAAGATGCAGGCATCGTCATTGGGACGTCTGCGATTGTTTCACTGACGCTATCGACAGCCTGCAAAACTGTTGGGAACGCTAAAACAGTCACCCCAACAAACCCTCCAACCTACCCAACAACTGTCGATGCCACGCCAATACCGACATCAAATTTTGTAACGACACCCTTTACCCCACCTGGCTCAAGCCCAGTTTCTCCAACTGTAACAGGAACCACCCCTCCTGTTACTTTCACAAGCGGATTTACAATGCTAGCTATCCCCGGATGCACAACGAAGGTAGCCCCTGACCGGCTTTATTCTTTAGACAACATATGGGTAAAGAACCTAGGTAATAACCTCGTCCAAATAGGTATTACAGACACTTTTCAGATCATGCTTGGACTCGTCGACACCTGTTTCATCTACCCGCAAGGAACATCATTGAAAGTCTCAGAGAGCTTCGGGAGTGTTGAAGGTTACAAGATGAGCGTCGACTTGATCAACCCCGTCTCAGGGAACATCATCGAAACCAACACGGCGGTGATACAACACCCGGCTGAGTTGCTCAACGGCGACCCCTATACGACAGGCTGGATGCTAAAAATCCAGATGAGCAATCCCGCAGAACTCAACAAACTCGTTTCCCCGCTTTACTATGCTTTCCTGCATTCGGAAGGATGGACCAACCCGATACCTGCGATGCATTAAGTAAACCATGGAAAACCGGCTGACTGTATCCTCCCGATTCTGCAAACTCGGCATGATATCTTTCCCGGATGCGATGGAACTGGAACACAGGTTGATCAAACTCATATCCGAAGAAAAAACCTATGACGTTCTGCTACTTCTCGAGCACCCCCCGACAGTCACGATGGGCAAATTCGGCAAACCGGAGAATGTGCTCCTGACCCTTTCCGAACTGGAGCAAAAAGGCATCGCTTTTTACGATTCCGATCGAGGGGGGGACGCGACTTTCAATTGCCCCGGACAGATCATTGTCCACCCCATAATCAATCTCAAACACAGGGGCGCCCGGGCTTACATCGCCGACCTGAACGAGATGGGGGCCAGGGTACTTTCAAGCTACGGTATAGAAACCGATAAATTATCCGCGCACCCGGGTATCTGGGTTAAGGGGAAACAAATCGGAGCTGTTGGTTTGCGAGTCAGTCACGGTGTCAGTATGCATGGATTCTCTTTCAACGTTAACCCTGATCTTTCAACGTTCAAGGTTATCAATCTCTGCGGCCTACCAGGTAAAAAGGCTACCTCCATCGAAGCTGAAATAGGACGCACGGTTCTGATGGAAGAAGTAACACAAAGACTGGTTGATGCGTTCAGTGAGGTCTTTAAAGTTTCACTGTCAGAGATTCCTGATGAACAACTGAGGGAATTGTGCGCGATCTACTAACAACATTTTAAGTGGTTAACGATTGATTCCTCCATGTTATTTCTAACGCATCGCTCGTCGAAAGATATTTAAACGCTCACTCTTTTATTAAATAAAACAGAATCCACCCGATTTCCCAACCGTTAACCAATATTCTTCTGGTACCATAGTAATATGCGGTCAAAAAATATAATGCCAGCCTCGATTAAACCAGATAAACGCACTGTTGAGAACAGCAAGATTCTGAAGCACGAAAACAAAACGAACATGCTTTCCACTGAATCGGCGGGGGATACCAACGCAGCATGGCTCGAAAGTATTAGTAATGTTATGTCATATGCATGCAAAGATAAAACCGCCAATGAAATCTTCCACCGGATAGGCGGTGAATTGGGTAAAATGGGGATTTCCAGCGTATTCTTTACCAAACAGACTGTTGGGGATTCATTAGACGTTTCGAATGTTACGCTTTCATCCCGTGGAATGCCTGTTTTCCGTGCCATGCAAGGGGGGCGAACTAGAACATCGATATCGGCGGGAGACAGCGGAATCATAGAGCGCGTGCTTTCGTCCGGAGATGTCGCATCAACAACTGCCCCAGGGATATTGTCGCAACTGTTCCCGCCACTCTCGGGAGCCTCCAAGACGCCTGTTGGGCCTGTGTCATACGTCTGCGCGCCCTTAGCAAGGGCTAACGTTATTTTCGGGGTTCTGGTGGCAGCGACCGCCGAAATTACTCCACTCAAAATGAGAAACATCGTTACCCTCGCCCAAATCGCTTCCATGTCTCATTCCAACGGCTGTTTGAATACAGAAATAGATACCATGCGAGAAAAGCTGGAATGCATGGACAAGGGTTTCGGATCCGCCGCCAGCGAATTGGACGCGAGCGTCCAGGACATGGTTTACGCTCTGACCATTCCCATGGAAATGCGCGACCCATACACATCCGGGCACCAGACAAGAGTTACAAATCTGGCTGTGGCAATCGCCGAAGAGATGGGGGTTGAAAAGTATAACGTTGACGGCTTAAAACTTGCGGCTTCGATCCATGATATAGGCAAGATTGTTATCCCTTTCGAGATCCTTAACCGTCCGATGCGTCTGTCAGAAGCCGAACTCAACCTCATTAAAATGCATCCCCAGGTGGCTTTCGAAATGCTCAGTCCTATCAGCTTCAGATGGCCGATAGCCGAGATAGTAAGGCAACACCACGAGAGAGCGGATGGCTCAGGATACCCCCGCGGACTAAAATCAGGCGAGACCCTTCTTGAAGCCAGAATACTGGCGGTCGCCGACGTTGTGGAAGCCATGAGTTCCCACCGCCCATATCGGGCCTCCCTCGGTATCGACTCTGCCCTTGAGGAAGTTTCCTCCCAATCAGGGATTATTTATGACTCTGAGGCAGTAGCAGCTTGTATTCGTCTTTTACTTATTAAAAATTTCAGCTTTGAAAGCGTTTTGCCGGCTGCGATGCAAAATATCAGCCCCTATAAGTCCATTACAAACCGAGCAAGCTGAATATCGGGTTGTGTTTGTAAACTAAACCCAATCACTGTGATCCAGTTAACATTTCAAAAAAGTGACCTTGGGCGGACAAATATAACATGGACCGCTGGACTGAGGCGCACGGGTGTGCTATCCTCGAATTTGGGTGCTCCTGCGAAGCATAACATCAAAAACCTGTGCATTGAAAGGTGGAAGTTAAAATGGAAAAACCGAAAATTCTGGTTGTAGATGATGAACCGGCCCTGGTTGACCTTCTCAGGGAATGGCTCGAAAAAGGCGGATACGATGTTTTTACCGCCTGTGACGGGTTAGAGGGGTTACGTGAATTCTTCAAACACCAACCCGACCTAGCTATTCTGGATGTAGCAATGCCGGCGATGACAGGATTCGAGCTGTGCCAGCGCATCCGTGAAGTCTCCCAGATCCCGGTAATAATGCTTAGTGCCAAGGGGCAGGAACTCGATAAAGTGAGAGGCCTCAACCTTGGAGCTGATGAATACCTCGTAAAACCGATGAGCCGTCAGGAACTGCTGGCCAGGGTTGCAGCCCTGTTGCGCAGGGTCTACATGACCCCAATGGAGCCGGCCAGCAACTACTCGGACTCGGGATTGAGCCTTGATTTTGCCAAACATGAAGCTTTCGTACGCGGGGAGAAAGTCTCACTGACGCCCACCGACTACCGTTTGCTATCTCACCTGG
>CAZMDI010000151.1:0-4174 GCA_964564995.1 uncultured Dehalococcoidales bacterium | reverse complement strand
TGGAAAGCTAATGTTTAAAACCGCAACGAAATTATTCGTATGTATGCGGCAATTCTGATTCATCAGAAAGTCTGGGAAGCCAGCGGACACATAACCGGTTTCTCCGATCCACTGGTGGAATGTAAAAAATGCAACCTGCGTTTTCGCGCCGACGAACTTAAAGCCCAGGTGTGCACGGTTTGCGGCAGCCCTTTATCTGAGCCGCGACAGTTCAACCTGATGTTCAAGACATTCATGGGGCCTGTCGAAGAACAGGCCAACATCGTTTATTTGAGGCCTGAAACTGCGCAAGGTATTTTTGTGAATTTCGAAAATGTATTGACAAGCACGCGCAAGAAGTTGCCGCTCGGGATAGCCCAGCAGGGCAAGAGCTTCCGTAACGAGATCACGACCGGAAACTTCATCTTCAGGAGCAGGGAATTCGAGCAGATGGAGCTCGAGTTTTTCGTAAAACCTGGAACAGACATGGAGTGGTTCGACTACTGGACCGGCGCAAGGCTGGCATGGTACATCAAACTTGGAATTAAACCGGAAAACCTGCGCCTCGCGCCGCATCCTAAAGAGGACCTCGCGCATTACGCCCGGTGCTGCACTGATGTCGAGTATCAGTTTCCCTGGAATTGGGGTGAACTTGAAGGGATAGCCAACCGGGGTGACTTTGACCTTAAAGCACACGCAAAAGCCAGCGGCAAGGGATTGAGTGATTTTGATGAAGAAAGCAAGGAAACGATCATTCCTTACGTGATCGAACCCTCAGCCGGAGTAGACCGTTCTATGCTGGCGTTCCTTTGTGACGCATATGCCGAGGAACCGGACAAGGACGAGATCCGTGTAGTGCTTCATCTCAACCCCCGCATCGCACCGGTCAAAGTCGCTATCCTTCCTCTCAGTAAAAAAGAACCGCTGGCCAAGGTTGCTCAAGAGCTCTATTCCGAATTTCGCGGGACATGGTCTACCGTTTATGACGATGCGCAGAGCATCGGAAGGCGCTACAGGCGGCAGGACGAAATCGGCACACCGTTCTGCGTCACTGTCGATTTCCAATCACTCGAAGACAAGATGGTCACTATTCGCGAACGTGACAGTATGTTGCAGGTTCGCGTCCCGATTTCGGAACTCAAAGGGGAACTGGCCGCAAAGCTCTGCATCTGATAATCTTAAAATTCGGGCAGTAACCATGAAAATTATCCACTTTGCCGACCTTCATCTCGGGGTAGAAAGTTACGGGCATGTCGATGCGGAAAGCGGACTTTCGTCGCGCTTCCTGGATTTTCTCGGATCGTTTGACCGGATGGTTGACTACGCATTAGAAAAGAAGGCCGACCTGGTACTTTTTGCCGGGGACGCTTATAAAAGCCGCGATCCCAGCCAGACCCAGCAACGGGAGTTCGCTTTTCGCATAAAAAAACTCGCAGGATCCGGGGTCCCCGTTTTCCTGCTCGTCGGAAACCACGACCTGCCGAATGCTTCCGGGCGCGCTACGGCTACAGAGATCTTTGATACGCTCGGCATCGAAAACGTTTTCGTCGCCGGACGTCCCGGCATCGTCAGAATCCCTACCCGCAGCGGCATTATCCAGGTTCTTGCCCTCCCCTGGCTCAAGCGCAGCAATCTGATGACCAAAGATGATACAAAAAATCTAGATTTTGCCGGCATCAACCAGAAGATGCAGGAAGTTCTTTCAGGTGTGGTTGATCAACTTTCGAAAGAACTGGATCCGGCGCTCCCGGCAGTCCTGGCGGCACACGTTTGGGTCCAGGGTGCGAAGGTGGGGTCTGAAGAAACCATGAGTATCGGCCAGGAGCATATGTTGCTGACCAGCGCAGTTGCCAAACCTTGTTTCGATTACGTTGCTCTGGGGCATATCCATCGCCACCAGGTCCTGAACGAGAAGCCCCCTGTGGTGTATTCAGGGAGCCTCGAACGACTCGACTTCGGAGACGAGAACGACGAAAAGGGTTTTTATGTCGCGGAAATCGAACACACACACCAGAACAGAGAAACAAAATTCGAGTTTCGTTCTCTCAGTGGACGCCGTTTTGTAACCATACAAATCGCCATAGAACCTGAAGATTCCGACCCTACCGCAACTATCCTCGCTACCCTGGAAAAATCGAGCGAACAGATCTCTGGAAATATCATCAGGCTTGAAATCAGCCTATACCAGGAACATGAGGGCAGGCTTGAAGAAGAACGGATAAGAAAAGCAGCATGTGCTGCCAGTTATTTTTCGATTACAAAAAATGTAAAAAGGCTGTCACGTCCGCGGTTGGGGGACACATCTGTTGAATCCCTGTCACCTTGCACCGCGCTTAAAATGTTTATCGACTTCAACCGGAAAGATTATTCAGATGAACAGGCTGCCCGGCTTCTCGAGGCGGGCACAGAGATCATCAAACAAAGTGGGGACATCTGAAGAACATCGGTCTATAATAACCGTATAGCAGACAGGAGTTCGTTTTGCATACACCCAGCCGTTCTCCTAAATTTGAAAATCGTTATGACGCCGGAGCCCAACTCGCCGTCAAACTGGCAGAATATAAAAACCATGGGGCCATCGTATTGGCGATCCCGAACGGAGGGTTGCCGGTAGCTGTTGCAGTTGCGCTGGCCCTTGAGGCCGATCTTGATATTGTCGTTGCCAGAAAGCTTCCCATCCCTCTTTTACCCGAGGGCGGCTTCGGAGCTGTAGCTGATGACGGAACCACAATATTCAACGAAGACGTGCTCAAAATCATCAATTTGAACGAGTCTCAGATCAATTACCAGGTGAACAAGGTGCGCAACGACATTCGTCAACGCAGTCTCATCTACCGCAACAATCGAGCTCTTTCTATCGTGAAAGGTAAAGTCGCAATAATCGTTGATGACGGTCTGGCCTCGGGATATACGATGATGGCAGCGGTAGAATCAGTGAAAAGAAGACAGCCTTCGCGTATAATAGTTGCGGTTCCAGCTGCCTCGGACAAGGCCGTAAAACTGGTGGAAAAATCGGCAAACCAGGTGATTACAGTGGAAACGGCTAACGTTCCAAAATTCTATATCGCCGATTATTTCAGGTACTGGAATGAATTGAGCGACGCCGAAGGGGTGCGTTGTTTCAAGGATTGGCAGTCCCGTCGTCACCAAAACGAAGTTAATATCCCCATGGCAAGACCATCTGTAGAAAAACACCGCAGAGGTACTTTTTGAACACGATCGTGAACGAAACCCTTCTCATCTCGTTCGTAGCCTGGTTCATTGCCCAGGCTCTGAAGGTTATCGGGGGACTTATCACGGAAAAACGGCTCGATATGAGTTTCTTCGTTCGCAGCGGAGGTATGCCCAGTTCACATACCGCCCTTGTTACTTCCCTCGCGACGGCGGTTGGGATATTGCAAGGATTCAATTCTGTCGAGTTCGCCATAGCGATGGTTTTTTCCGGTATCGTAATGTATGACGCCGCGGGTGTTCGACGCGCGGTAGGCCAGCAGTCGATAATCCTGAACAGGATACTTCGGGAACTCAGGGAGCGTCGTTCTAAAGACGTTGAACACGATGTCAGAGAGCTTATCGGGCATACCCCTTTCCAGGTTTTTAGCGGGGCTTTGCTTGGCATAGGTATAGCCATCCTGTGGCTGTGGGTGAGCGGAGAATTGAGGTTCTGATCAGGGGGATCCGCCGGGTTTCTTCTACGTATTGCCACGCACCTTGCTTTATTCCATTTCCGCGTTGATAAAACTAAAGGTCCCCACATCAACCAGACCTTTGTCTGTGAGCCTGATCTCCGGGATTACCGGTAAAGCCAGAAAAGAAAGGGCGGCAAAAGGAGCCGCCAACGTTGTACCCAGGTCTTTCGCACTTCGCTCGACGTTTTCAAAGGCCAGGGTTACGTCTGCAACCGGTTTATCTGACATCAATCCGGCCAACGGCAATTCCAGTCGCGCCAGGACCTTGCCGTCTCCAACTACCACCATCCCGCCTTTCATCGAGACTATCTCGCATACGGCTGTGAAGATATCAGCGTCATTCGTCCCGACTGCAATTATGTTATGAGAATCATGGGCCACGGAAGACGCTAGTGCCCCCCGTTTGAGTCCGAAACCTTTGACCAGTCCCAGTCCGATATTCCCGGTCCGCCGGTGACGCTCGACGACAACAAGCTTGCAGAGGTCTTTGTCCGTGTCGGTTTGAA
>CAZMDI010000150.1:0-4176 GCA_964564995.1 uncultured Dehalococcoidales bacterium | reverse complement strand
ATCCCAAGGCCATGCGGTCGAGACTTTTGCACCCTCTACACCTGCTTGGAGCCTGGGTCTGGTAGTTCGGGCAGAGCCTGCAGGATAAACCGCATACCCCGATTTCGGGATATCTTATCTCCATACACTTATCATACAACAGCAGCGCCAACGATTGGGGCCGTTATTTTATCGGAGAGGGCGTCTGCGGGTAATTTGCATCTTATCCCGGTGGTATTTGGTTCCACGACACGTTCATGCTATAATTACTTTTTAGTTGAGTTTGTTTGGAGATAAAAACGTGCCTAAATCAGCAGATAAAATCGCAAAGCCCGAGATCAAAACAGCTTCTTTTGTTGAGGCTGTAAGCAAAAAAGGGACGCCGGTTAACGGCCTCCGCATCAACTTTGGCTTTACTCGCCGCAAACGCAAATCAGGGAAATAGCCTCGGCCTTTCAGGGTTCAATACGGTGAACTAAAAACTTCTCTCCCCAAAACGGGGAGAGAAGTTTTATTTTTCAAAAGGGTTTCCTTCTTTTTCAAAATCCGGAAGATAATTCTCCGGCGCGTCTGGTTCTTGGGTCCAGCCATTCTCCAGTCCTGAATCCTCGAATGCTTTCATCGCTTCGATATACTCTTTTTCGGTTATCTTCCTGTGTATCTCGGGGAAAAGGGATGCATTGTGCGTTGGGCAGTACTGGCTCATAATGCTGACTGTCACTTCGCTGGAAATCTCATCCGCCAGCCAGTTCAATGATTCGCCCGTCCCCGCGATGCTTTCAGGCAATATGAGGTGCCGTACTATTACTCCGCGGGTCGCGACGTCATTTTTGTCGGTCTCCAGTTTCCCTGACTGCCTCCACATCTCTTTTATTGCATTGCGGGATGTCATAGTGTAATCCGAAGCCGTTGAGTATCTGACGGCCTTTTTGTCATCGGAGTATTTGATGTCGGGCAGATAGATATCGACTATCCCGTCGAGTTCTTTAAGGGTTGCGACGCTGTCGTAGGCGTTTGTGTTATAAACGATCGGCAAGTTAAATCCCTTGGTCAAAGTCAGGGCTAAGGCTGAAACTATCTGAGGGACGAAATGCGACGGGGATACCAGGTTGATGTTGTGGCAGCCTTTCGCCTGGAGTTCGAGCATGATGTCTGAGAGCTTTTCTATGCTTACCGTATTCGATTCCTGCTTCTGCCGGTTCTGACTTATCTGGTAATTCTGGCAGAAAACGCACCGAAGGTTGCAATTCCCGAAGAATATAGTTCCCGAGCCGCTTGTGCCGGAAATAGCAGGTTCTTCACCGAGGTGTACACAGTATGAAGAGACTATGGGCATGACCCCGGAGTGACAAAAACTCCGTTCATCTTTAAGCCTGTTGATGCCGCATTCTCTGGGGCAAATATCACACGAAGAAAGCCGCGCGGTTAACCGCGCGGCTCGTTCTTGAAGTTCATCGATTCTGATTCTCATTTTATCCCCGTTGTATTGCAGAACGAGACCCGGCAATCCGGATTAAATTTGGTAGATGGCCAAGGAGGGAGTGTTCGCCAATCGTTGTCATTGCGAGCGAAGCGCGGCAATCTCGTACTCCGTGTTCTCCCCTACTCCCTCCGCCGTGGCGGGAGCATCCCTGCCCGGTGTTTATCATTCCGGCGCGAAAGCCGGAATCGGGGGCCGATTTGGTCTATCCCCTTTAGCAAAACCAATACCCCCTTCATCCAGGGAGTTGAAGGGACTCACAGCTGAATGCTGATCGCCGGTAGCTATCCCTGTTCTTGAAGTAGCGCAATCGCTTCTTTGATCCTTCTTAAACAAGTGTCCTGCCCCAGCACTTCCATCGTTTGGAACAAGGGAGGGGTGGCGGTCAGTCCGGTGACCGCGGTTCTCACCGTTCCGAAAAGCTGCCCCGCTTTTACACCGATCTCGTTTGATAGCGGCCTCAGCACGCTCTCGAGTGTGTCGGCATCGAAGACCGATAACTCGTCTAGCCGCACCAGAGCCACGTCAAGCATCTCTGATGTAGCCTTCCTGTCCAATTTTTTGTCGATAAGCAATTCGGCAGGGTATTCCAATTTGTCGACGAAGAAAAACCAGGTCAGCTCTTTGCTCGCCAGTTCACCGAGGGTCTTGGCGCGCTCGTGGACGAGCGGCAGAACTTTTTCGACATAACTGATATCCAGTGGGCGCTGTACTTCGGGAGGCAGCCCTTTTTCGAGGAATGGCAAGGCGCGCTCGGCGAATTCATGCGGACTGAGCTTGCGGATATATGTACCATCCATCCAGTCCAGCTTCTCTTTGTTGAAGATGGCGGACGTCTGGCTGATGCGCTCTATCGAGAAGTGCTTGATGAGTTCTTCCTTGGAGAATGTCTCGGTCTTGTCGTCAAAAGACCAGCCCAGCAGGGCGAGGAAGTTCATCAACGCCTCGGGCAGGTAACCCTGTTCTTTATATTCGAGGATAGAAACGGCGCCGTGACGCTTGGAAAGTTTGCTGCGGTCGCTCCCGAGGATTATCGGGAGATGTGCGAAAATGGGCGGTTTGAAGCCAAAGGCGTTGTAAAGCATGAGGTGTCTAGGCGTGCTGGAGAGCCATTCCTCTGCTCGGAGCACGTGGCTTATCTTCATCAAGTGGTCGTCGATGACGTTGGCGAGATGGTAGGTCGGGTAGCCGTCGCTTTTCATCAGAACGAAGTCGTCAAGGGTAGCGTTCTCGAACGTAACGTCCCCGCGGATCAGATCGTTGAATGTGGTTCTTGCTTCGAGCGGCGTCTTGTTGCGAATGACAGACCCAGGAGATGCGTCTAGCCCCAGGTCTCGGCAGCACCGGTCATATCCGGGCGGCTTCTTGTTGGCAGTCTGTTCGGCACGCATTTTTTCCAGTCGTTCCGAGGAACAATGGCAATAATACGCGAAGCCGCTCTCGACGAGTTCCCTCGCCATCTTGTTGTATATCTCGAGCCGCTGGGATTGAAAATAAGGCCCGAAATCACCGCCTGCCCTTGGTCCCTCGTCCCAGTCAATCCCTAGCCATTCCAGCCCTTCAAGTATCCCCTCAAGGGCCCCGGGCACCGTTCGGGCGACATCGGTGTCTTCTATGCGCACGATGAAAGTCCCGTTATTGTGGCGCGCGAAGAGCCAGTTGAAAAAAGCTGTTCGTATATTGCCCACGTGGGGAAGCCCGGTGGGGCTGGGTGCATAACGTACTCGCACGGGTTCTGTCATGTTGATTTCTCCTTGAACATTTTGGTTTTCACGCGCTGGCATGGGGCGCAGCCATGGCTGTCTGTGTAACGGATGGTTCAGGCAGTTTGACTACAACCGTATCGGCTATCTTGTCGTGGATCCCCTGTTTGCGGGGGTCGAAGATTATCCAGATAAACCCGATCCCCAGCATCAGGAAACAAACTATATATCCCAGGTATCTCAGGAGTGAATATCCTGCGCTGATGAGGGTGCCGTCGCCGCGCAGGATTTTGATATTGAGCAACATCATGCCGGGGGTTTGCCCGCGCCACGCCCAAAAGACAACACTGTAAGCCACCGTGACCCCGGTGGATATCACGTTGGAAGCGGCTATCAGAGGAACGAAATACCAGGAATCCTTGATGGTCCAGAAGTTATTGAAGAACCCTCTGAAAGGGAAGAGAATCTGTATGACGATGCTGAGGATGAATACGTCTACCACGAAAGCAGCGAATCGGCGCCAGAAACCGGCATATTCCAGGGCTTGGGCGCTAGTTATCTGCTCTATGGTCGTTCTCCCGGGACTTACGCCATATTATACAACATACGATAAAAAAGGGGTGCGATTGGTTCTTCTTGAATATCCTTTCGTTGTCATCCCGGGCCGCGACCCGAGATCCATACTAACCGCATCGTTGAAAGCTAAACGCTCGATTTTGGGAAAACTGTATCGTCATTTCCTCTAAGGAGGTAATCCGAAATCCATCGGGGGGAGGGGTCAGGTATCTCCCACTTTGACAAAGGGGGATTGAGGCGGATTTTCAAAATGGGTTCCTTCAACTTTTGCTGAAAGCTATTTTCCCATCTCCAAACTGAAATCCAGTGCCTTGACCGAATGCGTCAGCGCCCCGATGGATATGATATCCACCCCCGTCTCCGCCACGTCCTTCACATTATCCAGGTTGATACCGCCAGAAGCCTCGAAACGCACTTTGCCGCGCAAACGCGAAACAG
>CAZMDI010000149.1:0-4204 GCA_964564995.1 uncultured Dehalococcoidales bacterium | reverse complement strand
TTCCGAGGTCCGCACGTATCAGCGCGAGCATCTTGGTGACGCCTAGTTTGCCGAGTTCAAGTTCTGCTTCGTCGGCCGGCCGAAGGATGAACCTGTCACCGTATTCCGCTTTCATCTCGCGTCCGAGGTCCGTCATGTATTGGCCGAAATAGCCTTCCTGGGGCATCTCGACGTCTACCCCGTTAGCCTGCCTGTAGCGTGCGAACAGGGACCGATAGAACGATGTCATCTGACTGCCTGCGTCATTGATGTAGTATTCTTTTTCGACGTTATAGCCGCTTGCTTCCAGAATATTGGCTATCGTGCTCCCCAGCACAGCCCCGCGACCGTGGCCTATGTGAAGGGGGCCAGTGGGGTTGGCGCTCACGAATTCTACCTGCACGGACTGGCCTTTGCCGATATCGATGTCTCCGTAATTGTCACCCGCTTCGAGGATCGAGGCAACCTGCTGGTTCAGCCATTCCGGCCGAAGAGAGAAATTGATGAATCCGGGAGGCGCGGCTTCTACCGATAACATCTCATGGGTCGCGGGTATCAGTTCTGCAATCGCTGCCGCAATCATCATTGGATTTTTTCCGATGGAACGCGCCAGCTTCAAAGGCAGGTTCGAAGCGAAATCTCCATTCTCAGCTTTTTGGGGTCTTTCGACGGAGATTTCGGGAAGCGCAATTTCGGGGAGAATGCCTTCCCGTTGCGCCTGTTCAGCCGCCTGTTTTAGCAGTTCGGCTATACGCGTCTTGATTTCAAGCAGACTATTCAAATAGTTACTCCGTTGTTCTTGATTTAGATTTAAGATTATACCATGAAGCTATTCCTCGTGCCTGAACCAGTGGAGGATTGCCGGTTGGGACTGCTGCGTCCTATGGAAATTCTGGCTAACTCCACTCCCCATTTTTCAGGCCCCAGACCCTGACGAGTTCTTTTGCCATGGCAGTGTCCTGTGGTTGTTTAAGGAAGGGGTCTGTTTCCATGAGTTTAATGGATTCGTTCCGCGCAAGCTCGAGCAGCGCCGTGTCTGACAGTTTGGCCATACGCAGGTCCGGCAACCCCGATTGCCTTGTTCCGAAAAACTCGCCCGGCCCTCGCAGTTTAAGGTCTTCGTCCGCGAGTTTGAAACCGTCCTGGGTGGTCTCGATGATATCGAGCCTTTGTTTTGCGATCTCCGAAGGATTTTCTGTCATAAGCATGCAATAGCTCTGGGCAGCGCCGCGCCCCACCCTTCCCCTGAACTGGTGCAGCTGCGAAAGCCCGAAACGGTCGGCGCTCTCTATCATCATGACCGTCGCGTTCGGCACGTCTATGCCGACCTCCACTACTGCAGTGGAAACGAGTATGTCGGTCTCGTGCAGGTTGAACGCCTTCATAACTGATTCTTTCGCGGCAGCTGGCATGCGCCCGTGCAGCAGAGCGAGTCGCAGGTCGGGATAGACCTGGCTGGAAAGCCGGGCAAATTCTTCCACTGCCGCCCTGGCCTGGATAGAGTCAGATTCTTCTACGAGGGGGCAGATGATGAACCCCTGGTGCCCTTCAGACACCTGCTTGCGCAGAAATTTGTAGGCTGACTCGCGCTGGACTGGCGAAAACCATTTAGTCTTTATCACCTGCCTCCCGGGTGGAAGCTCGTCTATGACAGAAAGGTCCAGATCCCCGTAAAGAGTCAGCGCGAGGGTGCGGGGGATCGGAGTTGCGGTCATCACCAGCATGTGGGGGTTGAAACCCTTCTGTCGCAGGGCCGACCGCTGTTCCACGCCGAAACGGTGCTGCTCATCTATCACTGCAAGACCCAGCCGGGCAAACCGGATCTCCTTTTCTATCAGGGCGTGGGTGCCTATGATGATGTCGATTTCGCCGGCGGCCAGTTTTTCTTTCAAGGCTTTTTTTGCGGAACCTTTTACATCAGATATCAATAAAGCTACTGTAAGAGGTTTGGCTGTTATCCCTGTGAAAGAGCATGCCGAATCTTCCTGCTGTTCCGCAGTTCCCATTACAGTTAGCATTCGGCTGATGCTCTTAAAATGCTGCCCGGCCAGAATTTCCGTAGGAGCCATGAGGGCCCCCTGGAAACCGTTGGCTACCGCCATGAGGAGCGCTTCCAATGCGACTACGGTTTTACCGCTACCGACCTCTCCCTGGAGCAATCTGGACATGGCTACCGGTTTCTCGAGGTCTGCCATTATCTCGCCTGAAACTCGTTTCTGGGCCAGCGTGAGTGTGAAGGGGAGGGATCCTGTGAATCTGTTCAGCAGCTTGCCGTCCATCCGAAACGGAACGCCTGGTTGTTCTGTCTGCCATTTGCGCTTTTTGGCCATTACCCCCAGTTGAAGAAGCATCAATTCGTCGAAAGCCAGGCGGACCCTTGCTCGTTCTTTGAGCGGGTGGTCATCCGGGAAATGCGCCTGTGAAATGGCCTCTGGCAGCGCCAGCAGGTGGAGGCGCTCTTTTATTCCGTTCGGCATGAATTCAGGAAATCGCCCCGCCCAGTCCTCAACCACTTTTTTGATGAGTTTACGGACGCTGCGCTGGTGCAGTCCGGATGTCAGCGGATAAAGCGGCACCAGCCTGCCTGTATGGATGAGTTCCCGCTCGTCTGCAAGTTCCCATTCGGGAGACTCATATACCAGCCTTCCGGCGAACAGTTTCACACGCCCGCTCACGACGATCCGGTCGCCCGTTTTCATCTGGCGGGAGACGTAGGGATTGTTGAACCAGACGGCCCTGATATTGCCGCTCTCGTCTCCAAGTGTAGCCTCGGTGCTGCGCCTTCCGCCCGGCATGGTAGGCCTCACTTCCCAGACGTTGGCCATTATGGTCCGGTCTTTGCCCTCTGTCAGTTCGGAAATTTTTAACAGCTTGCTGTAGTCAAGGTGCCTGGCGGGGAAATAATAGAGAAGATCCCGGACCGTGCGGACCCCCAGTCTGGCAAAGCGTTCAGCGAGAGCGCCTGCGATACCCTTTAGTGTGGTTATCGGGGAGTCGATGGCGGCGGGTGCAGTCGGTGCTGCGTTGGCCGGGGTTCCCGCTGTTTTCCTGGATATTTTTGGACGCAGCGCCGGTTTGTCGAGGGTTGCCGGAGGTTCATCAGGAAGAAGGACTACGCTCAACAGTGCTTCGGTCCATTTTTCACGTTCAGCGGGAGTCAGTGACCTGTAGCGGAAGGTGGCGGGGCATATTTTCCTGAGAGCTTTGAGTCGTGAGGGCTGTGTTATCTGGGTTGTTGCCTGCCCCAGCCAATTGGCGAGGAACAGATCGAGCCCTCCAAAAACGGATTTATCGGTGTAGCCGCATTTCTTTTCCTGCTGGAAGATCTGGCGCAGACGGGTGTTATCCAGCGTCAAGGCAGTCCTCCCGGGCGGTTAAGGAAGAGGCAGGCAATTTAATTTGGGAGAGCGGAAAGAAGGCAACTGGATGCGTTTTCGCGCTTTTTCGATAGCGTCTTCCATGCTGGTCCTGGGGGTATCGCTTGCGCGGAGAGCCAGTATCAAGGTCCCGGGGCCTCCGTGTACGCCAAGCGCCGGGCCCAACCTGGACACGTATATCCTGTTCTTGTCGAGTAGTGCGCTCAGGCGACACCGCAGCGTCTGTGCTTCTTCGGGCGTGGTGCTGTGGACGATGCCGATGTCCTGAACATTCTGGAATTTTCTGACGTAATCCAGTAGTTTTTCCACACCGCGAGCTCGGGTCCGAACCAACGCTGCGGGATGCAGTATCCCGTCTTTCATTGTTAGTACCGGCCTTACGGTGAGCATCGTGCCCAGCAGGGCCGAAGCTTTTCCGAGCCTGCCGCCCCGGAATACGTATTTCAGGGTGTCGAAAAATGCCCAGATGTGTACCTGGCTTATGGCCTCATGGCTTTCTTCGAGGACCCCGGATAGGCTCAATCCTGCCTTCGCCAGCCGGGCGGCCGCGATGGTCACCAATCCCAGTCCCATCGATACCGAGGCGGAGTCAACCACTTCGATGCGTCCCTTGGCGTTCACCATTTCCCTCGCCTGAAGGGCTGATTGATATATCCCGCTGAGTCTTGAAGTCGCCTGGACAGAGACTATTTCATCAGCTTCTTTCAAGGCGTGCTTGTAGGCCACCGCGAAATCGTTCGGGGTCGGCTGGGAGGTCGTGATGGGGGAGTCACTTTCCACCAGCTTTTTGTATACCTCGTCCGGGGTGATGTCGATACCGTCCAGGTAGCTGCGCCCCTTGATGCTAA
>CAZMDI010000148.1:0-4266 GCA_964564995.1 uncultured Dehalococcoidales bacterium | reverse complement strand
GGTTCGATTGCAAGGGCACCGTAGATGAATAGCGGAACAGGCCTTCGCGTGAGATGCCGGAAGTGGATATGGCCGCCATGTAGGTAAGGTGGCAGAACAGGTCCAGATGCAGCGCCTGCAGGTCAGCTGTCCATTTCCCTGGTTGGGCTTTTTTGTTTTTGTCCTTGCGTCCGAATAAACTGCGCGCCATTTAAAAATACCCCTCTCTCTGGGCTTTGCTCAGCACTTCGAGAACTTCGTAAAAATCGGTTATGCCCTGCTCTTTGTGCAGTTTCTCGAGTATGCGGGCGCGCCGGTCCATCTCTGAATAAATGCGAGCCTTGTTGCGCGACTGGATGCCGTATTTATGCGCGATACGGTTTTCCAGCATATCACTGGTCATGTAACCCGGAAATTCGAATTTATCAGTGACTTCGTCCCACCTGAAAACCTCGATGAAGGTGAATGCGTCCAGTGTCGGGTCATAGGTGACGATCTCGTTGACGCTGGTCACCCGGCGCCCCATTTTGCCATTGGGCAATTTGACCATGCTGGTCAATATGACTACGTTAAGATTATCGACGTAAGATTTCGGCACCGATATCGGGTTGCCGGTTATGCGCTGGATCAGTTTCTCCACCGAGGCGGCATGGAAAGTGGCCATCACGGCGTGCCCGGTCTGCATGGCCTGAAAGGCCACGTTGCCTTCCGGCCCGCGGATTTCGCCGACGATGATCTCATTGGGCCGCTGTCTGAGGGCGGCACGCAACAGGTCGAACATATTGACCGCATTGCTGGTGTCGTCGGTCTTGGTAGTCTGCACGACCTCCCTGATCCAGTTCTTGTGCGGCACCTGCAGTTCCGGGGTGTCTTCGATGGTGACTATCTTGGCCAGTGGATGGATGAAAGCGGTAAGAGCGTTGATGAGGGTGGTTTTGCCCGAGGCCGTTTCCCCCGAAACAAAAACGTTGAGACCGTTGCCGATCACCATTGAAAGGTAGGCCAGGATGGGGTAGTTGAGACTGCCAAAATCCACCAGTTCAAACACAGACGTCGGCGTGCCGGCAAACTTGCGGATGGAGAAATTGGAACCGCGTTTGGATATCTGTTTGCCGAAAACGATGTTGATGCGCGACCCGTCAGGCAAAGTGGCGTCGGAGATGGGAGAGCGAAAGGTGATGGGTTTTTTGATGCGCTCGGCCAGCCATAAAACGAACAGGTCCAGTTCTTCGGCAAACTCAAATATGAGAGCGCTCTTGACGCTCTTGAATATCTTGTGCTCCACGAAAACGTTACCCAGTCCGGAACAGCTGATGTCTTCGATATAGGGGTCGGAAATCAGTGGATCGAGCACCCCTAACCCCAGTTTATCGCGTATAAAAAGATACGTAACTGCGTTAAGCTCCGCTTTGGAAAACCTCAGCGGCTCAATTTTTTTAGCGCCCAGGTTGAAAGTGCTCTTGGCAGAGCCGAACTGACCGTGGAAGCTCGTGGTCACGCGCTCCACATATTTGAGCAAAAGAGCTTTCTTGTCCCCGTCCGTAGTTATGGTCAGCAGGTCGCCCCTCAGTTCCAGCAGCTTCATTTCAACCTGCGTTACCAGCGTGGAATAGTCTTTAGTCAGGCATGGTTCGATTGGTATGTAGCTGTTCCTGGCGTCCACCTGGTTAGACAGAATATGCACGAACACCCCGTCATTGTTAGTAGGGTAGATATAATTCGGTTTCATATCGTCACCGAGTTTGCGCGATGGTTTCGGGAAATACAGCGGCAGGCCGCCGATGGTACTCAGCGGAAGCATATGCAGGTAGACCAGCAGATGAGGATATTTGTCTATAACTGCCTGAAACGGCGTCGGCAGCTGGGAATAAATATCGCTCTTAGCCGACCTGATGGAGTCATAGTCGGCGATCTCGTTGGCCTTGAAGGGATATGTTATACCAGCCATGGTTACCCCGTTTCCTAGAACAGGCCTTCGCGCTGGGCTTTGCCCAATACACTCAGGATCTCGTAGAAACCCGTGATCTTCTGGACCTTGTGCAGGTTTTCAAGAATCCTGGCGCGTTTGTCGACCTCGGCATACACCTTATGTTTTTTATTCGACGGGATGCCCAGCCGTGGGGAAATCTTATGCTCTAAAATATAACTCGCCATATGTCCGGAAAAACTGAACTTGTCGGTCTCTTCGTCCCAGCGGAAGACTTCAACGATATTGAAAGAATCGGTCAGGGGGTCGAAACCGACGATCTCGCTGATGCTGGTGACCCGCCGTGCCGTGCGGCCATCGGGGAGTTTCACAGCATTCATGAGGATCACCACGTTCAGATTGTCGATATAGCTTTTGGGGACAGAAATGGGAGCGGACGTGACGCGCTGGATGAGCTTTTCCACCGTCGAGGCATGGAAAGTAGTCATCACAGAGTGTCCGGTCTGCATGGCCTGAAAAGCCACGTTCCCCTCGGGTCCGCGGATCTCGCCTACCAGAATCTCGTTTGGCCTCTGCCGCAGGGCGGCTTTCAGGAGGTCAAAGGTCGTCACCCCGCTGGTGTCATTGGCTTTGGTGGTCTGCACCACTTCCCTGATCCAGTTTTCATGGGGCACCTGCAGTTCAGGCGTGTCCTCGATGGTGATGATTTTGGCCAGAGGACTAATGAAAGTGGTTATGGCGTTGAGCATAGCCGTCTTGCCGGACGCGGACTCGCCGGAAACAAACAGGTTCATACCGTTGGCGATCACCAGCGATAGATAAGACAGCATCTGGTAGTTCAGCGTCCCGAAATCGACGAGTTCAAAAATTGAAATGGGCACCTTGCTGAAATGGCGGATCGTGAAATTGGAACCGCGCTTGGAGACTTCGGTGCCGTAAACGATATTGATACGGGATCCGCTGGGCAGGGTGGCATCGATGATGGGGGCGGCGTAAGACATGGGTTTTTCCATCTTTTCAGCCAGCCGCAATACGAAATGGTCCAGGTCTGCCATATTGTCAAAGTTAATGGAACATTTGACGCTGTGGAAAATCTTGTGCTCGATAAACAGTGTGCCCAGTCCGGCGCAGCTGATGTCTTCGATATATCTGTCCAGAGACAGCGGCTCCAGTTCGCCTATGCCAAGCTTGTCGCGGATAAACAGGTACTTGACCACAGCCAGTTCTTCAGCCGACAACTGGATCTTGACCAGCTGCCGTTTTTTACTTTTCCCGGCCGGGGTCACAGGTACGTCTGAATTAAGCACTACAACCTCGGTGTGGCGGCGTGTAGTAGTCACCAGGTCGACGTAGTTCATCAGCTGCTTTTCCTTGTCAGCGTCAGTATCGAACACCGGCAAAACGTCACCGAACTCGATGCATGCCTGTTCCACCCTTTCCACCTGCGAGTCCACATCTATGGTCAAAGACGGCTCGATCGGTATATAGCAGCTGCGCGCATCTTTAAAATCGACCAGGATATGGACGAACAACTTGTCAGAGACGGGATAGATTATGTTGGGTTCTTTGCGGTCCCCCATCTCCCGGCTCAGTTTTTCGTAATACATCGGTATGCCCACCTTGGTGAAAGGTATCATCTTGAGATACTGCTTCAGGTGCGGGTTGGCATCGCTGGCCTGTCTTAGAGGCAGGGACAATAAACTAAAGATGTCAGCTTCACCCGGTCCGGTAGGGATAGATTTATCACCCTTGCCCACTGGTATGAACGGCAGAACGGTAGTAGTCATACAGGAACTCCTAGGCCTTTGCCCGGGACATAGGCATGATTTTGATCCCTATCTGGGGCTCAACGTCGAAAGAGATGATGTTGCCGGTACTCAGCGCGGCGCCCCTGATCTTGGATACCTCGAGACTTTTAACCAGCTTGTCGCCGACCTTTTCGATGATCAATTTGAGATGGGCGTCGCACACCGAACGGGTCCGTACCAGAAAATCCTGCTCGAAGGCATAGGTATGGGCGACGTTGATGACGGTTTTGCCTTTATCGCAGTAGTGCTTGCATCTCTCAAAGTAGTTCAGCGCCACATCGCCGCTGGACTGGGTAACCATCGGCGTCAGTGAATCCACTATGAAAAGCTCATAGCCTTCCAGCCGGCCCATGGTTTCCAGGATTCTATCAAAAACACCCTTGGGATCGCGGGTAATGGCCGAAGACGGTATGGGATAAATCTTGAAATTGCCCATCAGCAGATGGTGCAAAACACCCAGCCCGAGGCTATCCATCTGGGGCACCATGCTCTTGACGGTATTCTCCGTCGTGAACATGACTACACGGAGGCCGCTAAAAACCGGAAACATTG
>CAZMDI010000147.1:0-4278 GCA_964564995.1 uncultured Dehalococcoidales bacterium | reverse complement strand
AGGCCTACTATAAAAGCAGCACGTGCAGAAATCTTTTCTTTTTACTCGCATTTCTCGGGCGTCATGGCCGGACTTTCGGGGCTTATATTTCTTGTTTTCCGTGCCTGGGGACGAATCGACCTGATTGTCGTCTCGCTTGTCTACGGATTCGCCATGACCGGCTTATTCAGCTTCAGTTCGATATACCATTTCACTAAACAAGCAGAGAATGCCTCCAACATCTGGCGCAAGCTGGACCATATAGCTATTTTCTTCATGATAGCGGGCACATATACCCCCATTTGTTTTGTCTTTCTCACCGGAACATGGCGCTGGGGAATGATCGCCGCATCGTGGACCTTCGTCGCAGCCGGGATAATTTTAAAAGTGTTTTTCATCAAGGCTCCCCGCGTTCTTTCAACGGTGCTTTACCTCATGATGGGTTGGCTGGCGGTCATCCCCCTACGACTCTTGTGGCAAAACATGCCGCGCCAATCGTTTTTCCTGATACTCGCCGGCGGCCTGGCTTACAGCGCCGGCGCGATCATGTATGCGCTCAAAAAACCGAACCCGTTACCGGGAAGATTCGGTTTCCACGAGATTTTTCACGTTATGATACTTATAGGGGCTGCTTTGCATTACGCGGTTGTGTATATGGCAATCGGGGGGTAATTGGGGGTTAGGAATGGCACTGGCATAGAACCCCTCGTTGACCAGTCATCCGAACATGAGTTTCACCCATTGTTTGCTGTGGAATTTAACAATCGCAGCAAAAATCATTAGAGGACATCTTTCGGCGTCGCTGCATCATTTATTTAGACAATGTTTAGAATACTACTCAAATTTTGATTGCAATTAATTCAGCATAGGCATTAACATGGTTTTAGGGTGACTGATATCAGTCTCCGTAACTTTCAGGTCTGTTGTCATCCCGCCCAATGAAACACATACATAAGGATGGAAGATATGTTCGAAAAAATAACTGGACCTCTGAACAAGATTCCCAGGCCTGGGCGAGGTTACACCAGACGGGAAATCGTCAAGACAATCGGCCTGCTGGGGGTTGGTACCGCGTTAGGGACGACACTAGGGCTGAAAACCCATAACGAAGTAGAGGCTGCACAAACAGCGGCTACACCACAATCCGACCCGCGGTTCGCTAAAGCGATTGCATCCATCAGTCAAATGCCTGCTGCCAGCAAAAAGGCGGCAGCCGCCACGAATTTCAAGACAGCTGTGGAAGGGGTTAAAACTGCCGGGCTTGCCGCAGCTCCCACCCCTCTGATTGGTCCTGACGGCCGCATGATTCCAGATTACTTTGGGGTTGCCAATTGGGCGTTTAGCCCAGCGCCGGTAGTCGATCCAGTTTCTCACATAATAACAGGGGGCATCCGCAAGTTTGTCGATAAAATGCCACAACTGGGCCCATCCGGGATCAACAACCTCGGGCAATATCTCACGGTCGCGGCTCCCGACAAAACCACCTATGACGGCGGCGGAACGGGCTATACCTCGGCGCCTACGGTTGTGATAGATGCCCCGCCCGGTGCCGGGATCCAGGCTGTCTTCACCGCAGTTGTTACAGGCGGCAAAATTACGAGCTTCACCAAGGTTGCAGGTGGGTCAGGATACACCGCAATGCCGGTTGTGACCTTTACCGGGGGCGGGGGTATGGGCGCCATGGCTAAAGCTTCCATTGCCGGTGGCGCTGTTACCGCAGTTACACTTGTTGCCTCGGATTATTATGAAATCGCGGTCGTTGAATACGAAGAGCAGTTGCATTCGGATATTCCTCCAACGAGACTGCGCGGTTATGTCCAGCTGTCGACTGCCAAGGTGCCCGGGGCTCACGTAGGACTGGTTAATCCGAGCGGTGTCAAAATCTTCCTGCCCGACGGAGTAACTCAGGCATTCGGCGTTGATAAACCTCGTAACCTCGGCCCCACCATCGTTGCCACCGCCAATGTCCCGGTGCGCGTCAAGTTTTACAATTTGCTCCCCACAGGTACCGGCGGGAACCTCTTTATTCCCGTAGATGAAACCATCATGGGCGCCGGCCCCGGCCCTGTCCCAGGTGTGAACTACACCAAGAACCGCTCATCCATCCACCTTCACGGGAACAATAGTGCCTGGATAAGCGACGGGACGCCGCATCAATGGATCACTCCCGCAGGCGAAAGTACGCCATATCCGGAGGGTGCTAGCGTGTATCATGTGCCCGATATGCCTGACCCCGGACCCGGCGCCTGCACGCTTTTTTACAGCAATGCCCAGAGCGCACGGATGCTGTGGTATCATGACCACTCACTGGCGATCACACGCCTGAATGTATATGTCGGTATGGCGGGCGGCTATATCATCGAGGACGAGGTAGAGAAAGACCTTATCAATGGCACCAACAACACCGGCGTAAATCCGGACATGCGTAAAGTTTTACCTGATAATGCCATACCTCTTTTGATTCAGGAAAGGACGTTTGTTGACCCCAACACAATAGGTACTACTGACCCGACCTGGCTGGATCCGCTCCAGAAAACTTTTGGCACCACTCCGGGGACAGCGCATGCAGGTGACCTTTGGTATCCCCATGTTTATATGTCAGCCCAGAATCCCTGGGACCCCACCGGCTTAAACACATTTGGCCGGTGGATGTACGGGCCGTGGTTTTACCCGCCGACACAAAATCTCACCTACGGCCCGGTCCACAACGAGTATTTCGACCCTGCCAGAGCTCCCTGGGAACCTCCGATGAGGCCCGGGGTACCGGCTTTATCCGCGCCAGCAGAAGCTTTCATGGATACTCCACTTGTCAACGGGACTGCCTACCCGTACATGGAAGTGGAGCCAAAGGCTTACCGATTTAAAATATTAAATTGCTCCGATGACCGATTCTTCGACCTGCAGCTTCACGTGGCAGATCCAGGAGTGGTTACAGCCGACGGCAGATTCAAGACCGAGGTGAAAATGGTTTCTTCAGCGGGAGTGTTAGGGCTACCGCCTGACTGGTCTGCCGGTATACCCGACCCAACCCTGATAGGGCCTGACTGGATCCAAATCGGCACCGAAGGCGGGTTTTTACCCAAACCCGTAGTTATAGCGAGCTTGCCCATGACCTGGAACATGAACGCGGGAGCCTTCAATTTCGGTAACGTCGCCCAGAAATCACTTTTCCTGGGATGCGCCGAGCGGGCGGACGTTATCGTTGATTTCTCGGAATATGCGGGCAAGACGCTGATACTCTACAATGATTCCACCGCGCCCGTTCCGGCATATTCCCCATTATATGACTTTTACACAGGAGCCCCGGACCAGACGTTTGCCGGCGGAGCCCCAACCCCACTTCCGGGCTACGGGCCAAACACCCGTACACTTATGCAAATACGAGTAGGCCTGGGGTCTACAGGCAAAGTTGTGAGCATCACCTGCGCTGCGGGCGGTGCGGATTATACCGCCCCTGTAGTGACGCTGGCAGGGGGCGGGTTTACCACAACTGCCACGGCGTTGGCGGTTGGATTTGTTGACCGTGTTGCTCTCAATGCGTCAGGCAGCGGGTATACTACCGCACCAGGCGTAGTTTTTACAGGCGGAGGGGGTACAGGTGCTTCCGCGGACGCCCTAGTAGCTAACGGCGTGGTTACCGGGTTCAAGATGAAAAACAGCGGGAGCGGTTATACGGCTGCCCCTGTTGTAGGGCTTTCTGGTGGCGGAGGTACCGGGGCTGCGGCTAAAGCGACACTGATGATAAGCGCGATTAACGTGGTTAACCAAGGCGCCGGCTATACTTCCATCCCGGTGGTGGTGATATCGGACGCAACAGGCACAGGCACGGGGGCCGCTGCTTCGGCCAGTGTGCCGAGTTCCGCCGCGCCCGTGCTATACGATTTAGCCAGCTTGCAGGCCGTCTGGGCAAAGGGTAACGGAGCCAGCTCAAAGCGGGGCGTTTTCGAGGTGTCCCAGGACCCCATAATCATCCCGCAGGCGGCCTATAACTCTGCTTATGGCTACTCGGGGGTTGGCAATGATACTCTGCCCACTGCTCCAGCAGATATCTTTGTACAAATATATGAAAATTCCAAAACCTTCCGACCCATCAACGAGGCCGGAACGCTCCAGGCCCCGGTCACCCTCAACATAGAACCCAAATCCAGCCATGATGAGATGGGGGGCGTATACGATACCGTATACGGACGCCTTAACAGCATGCTGGTGCTGGCGATGGCAGGTTCAAATTCAGTTAACCAACTATTCGTGCCCTATCCCTACGCGGGCCCGCCGGTCGACATTGTTAAAAACACCAGC